>JAFAZU010000382.1 GCA_019239585.1 Acidobacteriaceae bacterium | reverse complement strand
TGAAGCGGACCGTCACAACATCCGTGGCGAGCATATCTCGATTGATACGATCCCGCTCGTTGGCGAGCACACTTTAGCGGCGGCGGTACGAGCGGTACGGCGGCTGACACGGGTGCGCGCTCTGGTGCTGGCGGGCGCTCTGATGGGAGGGGAAATTGAAGCCGCCGTACGGGAGGTCCGCAGCGACGGCCTTTTAGTAATCAGCTTGAATATGGCCGGCAGTGTCCCGGATGCGTCAGATCTGGTGGTGACCGATCCAGTGCAGGCAGGTGTTATGGCGGTTATGGCTGTGGCCGATACCGCCCAATTCAAAGTGGAACGCTTGAAACGCCGGGTTTTTTAACTCTACTTCACTTCGAAAGAAAACTCACGGAGCAGATCTCCTGGCGCGCTGTTTTTACCGGATGCGTAAAGGCGAAGCAGATAATTGCCTTCCTTTTTGATTTCAGGCAGCTTGGCATCCACTTTTTCGTGGTTAATAGCGCCGCTGCCTTTCCAGACTTGATTTCCGTCGGAGTTGACCACTTCAACGCTGACGGGCTCTGTCGGCAGGTCCTTCGCATTTAAGTGCAGAAGCAAAGGACGTCCCGCCGGAATAGCCGTTGTTTCCGATCCGCGATAGGCCGAGACCTCTGTTTCAAAAGGTGAAACGGCCGCAAATCTTGGAACAACCGCAACAGCAAGCGCTAGGGCAGCCGTTGCGCCCGCCAGAGACCAGCTATGGGATTTGAACCAAGCCCAGCGTGAGCTTTTCTCTTTGGCGTAGTTTTCAGCGACAGTCTGATTGTGTAGCTCAGCCAGTGCGATCTTGGTGGCCGCGATTTGAATTTCCATCTCTTCCAAACGGGTGACGCAAGAGTCACAGGCGAGTATATGGGTTTCGGTGCTCTCCAGCTCTTCTTCCTGCATTTGGTGCATCAGAAAACGCTCGAGTGTTTCTTCCGTTGGGTGTTCAGTGTATTGCTGCATATCGATCACGGAACTGGTTCCCGCCTTTCTCATATGAAATAAAGTGCAATCAACTGGCATGGGATCTCATCAGAATCGAGAAAATTCCATTGTTTGCCAGTTTTTTCCGACCAATCTCTCCAAATTTCGCTTTTGCTCTTGACTTTAGCAGCCGAAACTGTGTTTCAGTTAACGACATTTCGCGGCAAATCTGCTCTTGCGGCTGTTCCTGAAGGTAGAATCGCACCAGAATGTCGCGATCCCGCTTCGATAAGCCTTCCAAAGCGCTCTTCATCAGCTCAGCTTTTTGGCGAATAATCGCTTCCTGTTCCGGATTTTGCTTCCGGTCGGCAATCGCAACGCCGCTTTCAAGGTCCGTTTGCTCCCGGCGCGTATGAACAATGTGCTCAATATGAGCGGCCACTTGCCTTCTCACGACCGTGCGCACGAAGCCCATCAGGCGTTCCGGTTCCCTTAGATCACCGCGCTTAATGGCATTTACCACAATCAGAAAAGTGTCATGAACCTTATCTTCCAACTCCTGCGGGCCGAGCTGACGGCAAAGGTAATAGCGAATACCACGGCTGAAAAGCTTGTACAGGTGCTCCATCCCGGCATCCTCGCCTGCCTTGATCTGACTTACCAGTAGCCCCCACTCTGTGGGCGACAAAGTTGTTCGCGCATTCGGCTCCCGGGTGCTCAGGGCTGGCTGGGAGGCAGGTCCGGACGGTGCCGGAGAAAGTATTGATTGGCTGGGCATCATAAAAGTAAGTCATTCCTTGGAAATGATGGAGTAGGCCGCCCAAAAAGAGGCATCGCTGCGGTATCCTCCGCTGCTTTGCATATCGGACTGAGTTCGTTGCAGGGCCATCGCTGCCCTTTGGGCAATGGGACCGGATGTTTGCTGAAAATGGCCGTAAAATATTGAAAAAAACTGGCCGGAATCGTCCGGCGTGGGCCACGCGCTGACAATTACGGCCGAAGCCCCGGCAAGCAGCCAAGCCCGGCTCAGGCCCACAAGTCCCGCGCCGGGAAGCACCTCGCCTTGCTGTGATGCGCAACCGCTTAAAACCACCAGGCTTCCAGGAGTCCGGTAAGTGGCAACCGATTCTGCAGTAAGAAGCTCCGGAATGTTGTTTTTATCTAGGCTGAGGGCCAGGGCTGCTTCTCCGGGGTGCTCTTTGGGGCTGACCACATGAACCGCAAAATGAAGGATTTCGGGGGAGGTTGTCAACGCTTGCCGAAGCTCCGCTCCTGACGCCTTTTTTCCAGTCAGTGTCTCGGTTTCCGGAAGGCCGCTGGCTTTAGCTGCTCTTTGAATCTCGCGTTCGCTTCCGACTAATCTCGCAAGAGTCGTGAGCGAGCTTGTTTTTTGCTCAGAGGCTCCGGATGCTGGAGCGTGGTCGTTACGCGCATCCGCACGATTGTAAATAGGGTCGCCCACTCCGACAAAACGAGGAGAAACCGTTCGCGTCTTCGGGGAGTAAAGGAGCAAAGCGCTCGGAAGAAAACGCAAGGTATGGACAGTTCCTAACGGCTTGAAAGCGCCAACGCTTGTGTAAATAGGAAGCGCGGAAAAAGGAACTTTATCCAGCAGCTTTCCATCGACGGTGAGAAGCCAGTTTTGTTTGTGCGCCAAAAAGGGGGCAGTTTTGCCGAACAACGCGGAGCCGAATTTTTGGCCAATGGAATCGCGATTCGGCCACTTCTCCGCTACGGCTCTCGAAAAGTCGTTTGCTTCCTTTTCAATGGTTTCCTGGTTTGGCAACTCGTACAATCTCAATTCACTATTCGTAATAGCCCACAGGAAAGACTTACGTTTGCCCAAGCTAAAACTGAGCAAAGCTTCGTTTCCGCCTAGTCTGGACTGGATACCCTTAAGTGAATTCTGGTGCCGATTGATCTCAGTGCCCGGAAAAAAATTCTGTTGTAGGCCAATTCTGTTCTCAAAGTCGCTTAGGTCTGCACGAATCTGAGCTAGTTTTCTTTCATTTTCGCGGCTTCTGGCGGGATTGTTCGCTAGTGTGACTGCAGCCTGAGTTGTTTGAAGACGCTGGAGCAGCTCATAATACTCAGGCGAGAGAAGGAATTTCCGGCTGTAGGATCGAGTTAATTGCTCACGCAGGCTGGCAGCGCGGTTACGGGCCAATACCTCGAAAGCATCAGCCGCAAGGGCCTGATTATGGCGCTGAATCGCCAATTCGGCTGCAAGTTCAGCATAGTCATGGTAGATGTCCTGTAATTCCGCGACAGTCCGTGTACTAGTGGCGTCGCCCGGCAATGCGCTCTGCCGCCAAGTGTCCGCAGCATTCACGGCGCGGCGGAACTCAACGAGAGCCTTATCCCTTTCACCCAAACCAAGCAGGATCTCGGCTCGGGTATGAAGAGGATAGGATTGGGGATAAGTTTTAAAATCTTTGCTGGGCAGGGAAAAAGCTTGATTAATGTAGTTGAGAGCCGACTGGAGGTGGGATTTTCCTTTCCGTAGTTCAAGCTCTGCAAGATGCTCATAACAAATTGCTAAACCATCTTTGTCGTTTTGCTGTTTATAAATTTCTAGAGCACGGTCTAGATTAAGTTCCGCTTGAGGCAGGTCATTGGTGAGAAGCAGCCACGTTCCAAAGTGATCAGCGGCAAGCGCTTCCAATTGAAACAGTCCTGCTTGACGTGCTAACTCAACAGCATGATGAAAGGCGCTTTTTGCTTCCGAGAAGTTGCGAAGCCCAAATTCAATTTCACCTTTGCTCGCAAGTGATTTGATAGCGTAATCCTTGCGAGGTGAATGTTTCAGGTGTTCAACTGAGGTATCAGCAGCTTTCGAAGCCGAAATGAAGTCCCCAAGCTGGGAGTAAATAGTTGAAATATTCCCGGCGGCTGCACCCAAAAGCGCACTGTTATTAGCACGAAGGGCAGAATCACTGGCCTCTTGAGCATTCTTGAGAGCTACAGCATATCGAAAAAGGCGAATTTCACATCCCGATTCCGCGACGAGCGCTTCTGCCTCGCCATTCAGGTTGCCGCCTCTTTTGGCTTCGTTCGCAGCCCTCTGAAAGTACTTAACAGCGTCAGCCAATTGTCCGATTTGTCTTAATCTCCGCCCTTCGGTCATTGTCTTTTCAAAGTGGCCGACGGTTGCTGGAGACTGCTGGGTCTGACCTGCCAAGAGCAGGTTAACATGCACATAACAGAGCACACCCAACAATTGAAGAGGCAGCCATAACCCGAATGACCGCCTCCTTTTTACCCATAATGTCAGAGTTTACTCAGAAGAGTTTACTTTGGACAATACTCTACCATCCCTATGCAAGGACGTAAACTACTTGCATCTCTAATTGTGCTCCTGTTTAAGATTATTAATTATTAAGCAGGTAGGAAAATATAACAGGAGTACAGGCTTAAATAATGGAAATGTATAGATTAAAATCCGAAAACTACCTGAATGACAGTCATGATTGCGTCGAAGATGATTGGTGTATGCATGGTTAATTTCCTTCCGCCCACACAATACCCAGCGCAAAACTCCAGCCAGAGTAAAAATTACAATGTAAATTGTTCATAAAACGGAGGAAATTTTTTCCAACTTATTTGTGAATGCCGGAAATTATGAGTTCAAAAGAGGATTTCGGTTCGTTTTGGAACCCAAAAATACCTCTACAGCCCTACGGGACAGGTAAATTCGCTATACTCAATCTGTAGCCGGTTAAGTTCGCGCTTGGGCAGGAGTGTGTCCAAGAAGCATAAGCGAATCCCTGCTAGCCTGGCTTACTCCTGACGTTGAATCATGTTCGATAATTTGTCCGACAAGCTCCAGCGGGTCTTTAAAAACCTGCGTGGCGAAGGAAAACTGACCACCGCCAATATGGATGAGGCGCTCCGTGAGATCCGGGTCGCGCTTCTGGAAGCCGACGTTCATTTCAAAGTTGTAAAGCAGTTCATCGAACAGGTAAAAGAAAAGGCGATGGGAGAAGAGGTTCTTACCGCGCTTTCTCCGGGCCAACAGGTAGTTAAAATTGTCCGCGATGAGCTGACGAAGATGCTGGGTGGTCATCAGTCCCGGCTTCGTTTCGCCAATGAGCCGCCGACGGTTATTCTGATTGTCGGCCTGCAAGGCTCCGGCAAGACTACCAGCGCCGCGAAACTAGCCCGTGTCCTGGGCAAAGAAGGCAGTAAGCCGGAGCTGGTGTCGGTCGACGTGTATCGTCCTGCCGCCCGTCATCAGTTAAGCATTCTGGCTAAAACGGTAGGTGCTCCGATTTATGAGGGTACGCCGGAAGAAACAAAACCTTTAGAGTTGGCCCGGTCCGCGCGGCGTGATGCCATGCAGACTGGCCGTGATGTGCTCCTGGTAGACACGGCAGGCCGTCAGCACATTGATGAACAGCTCATGGGGGAACTGCGCGAGTTGAAAGACGCCCTGCACCCGACGGAAATCCTGTTTGTGGCGGACGCTATGACGGGTCAGGATGCAGTCCGCTCAGCGGATGAGTTTCATAAGCAACTCGGCATTACGGGCGTCATTCTGACCAAAATGGACGGCGATGCCCGCGGCGGCGCTGCTTTATCCATTCGTACCATTACAGGTCAGCCTCTAAAGTACGTCGGAGTAGGGGAGAAGCCTGACGCGCTCGAAGCCTTTTACCCGGACCGTGTCGCCTCCCGCATTCTGGGCATGGGTGATGTGCTCTCGCTGATCGACAAAGTTCAGGAAACCATTGACCAGAAAACAGCCGAGCAAATGCAGGAGAAGCTGCTGGGCGACGACTTTACGCTTGAAGATTTTCGGGAACAGATCAAGCAGATCCGAAAACTCGGCTCCTTAGGCGGTCTGTTGGATATGATGCCCCAGATTGGACCGCTGAAAGAGCTGAAGAACGCCAAAATCGATGAAAGTGAAGTGGGGCGCGTCGTGGCCATCATTGATTCCATGACCCCGTACGAACGTCGGAACCACATGATCATCAACGGTTCTCGTCGCCGCCGGATTGCTAAAGGGAGCGGGACCAGCGTTCAAGACGTCAATAATTTGTTAAAACAGTACGGCCAAGCGCGTAAAATGATGAAGAGTTTTGTCGGGCAAGCGGGCCTGTTGAGCAAAAAAATGGGAAAGATGAAGATCCCCGGTTTTGGCGGACTTCCCGGCTTTTAAATCTGTAACAATAGAGAAAAGAAAGAATTAAGATGTTGATGATTCGTCTGGCGCGTTTTGGCGCCAAGAAAAAGCCCACCTATCGCGTGGTTGTAATTGACAAGGAACGCGCTCGCAACAGTCGTTCGGTTGAGGTGGTCGGCCATTATAATCCGATCGCGAAGCCTGCCCAGGTGCAGTTGAATCGCGAACGCATTGACTTCTGGGTGAAGAACGGCGCACAGCCATCCGATACTGTGAGCCGCTTGCTGAAAACGAGCGCGACAGAAACGCCTGCCGCTGTCTAACAAATAGCTCTCCTGGAGCGCGTGAGCCTGCTACGTCAAGCAGGTTGTCAAGGGTAGAACATGAATGACCGTAACGGCGTGAAAACGCTTGTGGAAGAGATCGCCAAAGCGCTGGTGGATACGCCTGCCGGAGTGGTGGTTAACGAGATTGCCGGGGAGCATGCGACTGTGTTCGAGCTGCGCGTGGCGGAAGGTGATTTAGGAAAGGTGATCGGCAAGCAGGGCAGAACAGCCCGTTCGATTCGAACGCTGCTCAGCGCTGTCGGAACAAAGCTGAACCGGCGCTTTTCGCTCGAAATTCTGTAGTAGTGGACGCAGACAGAGTTGTGATTGCCGATATCCTGCACGCACGCGGGATTCGGGGCGAAGTTCTCGCGAAATCGCAAACGGATGTTCCGGGCCG
>JAFAZU010000248.1 GCA_019239585.1 Acidobacteriaceae bacterium | reverse complement strand
TGGCTTCTATCCCAGCATGGCGTTCACCCGCTTGACGCTGGCCAATGGGGCGGGAAATATTCAGCTTGGGGCGGCAGGCCTCAATCCGGAAGATGGTTTCAGCGGTTATCCATCTCAGGGAAGCGGACCGGGTGTTGCACGGTGGGGCGACTACTCGGCAGCGGTCGCCGATCTCGATGGCTCGATTTGGATGGCGGCGGAGTGGATACCGGATACGCCGCGAACCAGAGTTGCAAATTGGGGTACTTATATCGGAAGGATCCAGTAAACCATCATGAAGGGTAAGGGAGTTGTCCACGCAACTCCCTTATGCCGGTTCTACGACTTTATTTGCACGCGGCCTGAGGGCCAGTGATTTCCACGCGATTGACGCTCGTGCCGGGGCCGACTCCGAAGTGCAGGCGGCGCTGATTCTGCGAACAGAAGCCGCTGCCGCCGGAGACCTCCTGCACCTGCTGCTGACCGTTCCAGAACAGCCGTACTTCGGCTCCGATGGCGCTGCCTATGCGGATTTCGGGGCAATTGCCCCAGGGGACTGGAGCGTTGACAGTGTGGCGGATAATCTTTAACCTGAAAAGCAGCACCTTTGCAGGCTATGACCGTTCATCTCGAAATTCCAGAATCCATCGCCAGGAGTTTGCGCATTCCTGCTCCGGAAATGGCTCCGCGCTTGCGCACGGAGCTGGCCGTTGCCCTATACAGCCAAGGGCTTCTATCCTTTGGCAAGGCAAGTGAGCTGGCCGATGTGTCCCGTTATAGTTTCGCCGAGCTGCTGGCCCACCGCGAGATTCCGCGCCACTATACCGAGGAAGAGTTAGCGCAAGATCTTGGCTATGCGCGCGGTCAGTAATACGTCCCCACTGTCCAATCTTGCTTCCATTAACCGCTTGCCACTCCTGCAAGCGCAGTTTCCGGAAATCTTCATTCCCCAGGCGGTCGAGCAGGAACTGGCCGTTCATCCCGATCCGGCGGCACGCGCACGGATTCAAGCCGCGCTGCAAGAGGAGTGGATCAAGCCTGCCGTTGCGGACGACTCGCACTTGCTGAGACTTCTTTTGCAGCAACTCCATCGGGGCGAAGCGGAAGCAATTGCCTTGGCAGCCCAGATAAAGGCAGACATGGTGGTGATCGACGAGCAAGAAGGCCGCGAGTTAGCCAGTCAGGCCGCGCTATCCGTAGTCGGCGTTTTAGGGATTTTGCTGCGGGCAAAGCGCACCGGACAGCTTCCCGCCATCAAGCCGGAGATTGATGCTCTGCGCATGAAAGCGCGATTTTATGTGGCAGCGCCGCTGGAAGCAAAAATCCTGGCGGCAGCAGGAGAATGAGCGCAATTTAGCCGCTCAATGCCCGTGTTTAAAAAGGTTAGCGCGGAGGGTTGACGCAGTGCCACGTAGATATCAAGGATTGATCCGGCAGTTCCCTTAAGTCGGCTCCACAATTTTATGGAAAGTATTCAGGCGCGGAGAGCTCATTGTCTACACACGGCCGGAGGGCCAGTGGATTTCGACGCGATTGACGCGCGTGCTGGGGCCGACTCCGAAGTGCAGGCGAGGCTGGTTTTCGGACGCTTCCGCTCTATATTCAAAACTAAAGTTCACTTTTCAGGTAACCAAACGGATTTTGACGAGTATTGCATGTTAAGCGAGCAAAGCTGAGGTTTTGTTACGATCTGAGTCCGTTTTGGATGACACCCAAAAGGGGTGATCCGGTAGCGGGATGTTTGCTAACTTCTCGATGGTTCATCCGTATTTGTCCTGAGGAGAAGCCAGCGCCCGGCTGGAACTGCTGAAGACAGGCTCGCGTGTCCGAAGGAGTGGCTTTGAATTTGACAGACAGGATGGGGGACCAGTGATGGTGGATTTGTACACGGCATTGCGGCAGTTGCGGAAGGCGCCGGGGTTCACCACCACGGCGGTGATCACGTTGGCACTGGGGATCGGAGCGACGGCGGCCATCTTTACGCTGGTGCATCAGGTGATGTTGAAGTCTTTGCCAGTGACCAAGCCGGAAGAGCTGTGGAGGATCGGGGATAAAATCCGCTGTTGCAACTGGGGCGGGTATACCCAGGACAACGATGGTGATTTTTCGCTGTTCTCGTGGGAAGCCTACCAGAACTTTCGCGCGCACACCTCCGAATTTATTGACCTGGCGGCGCTCCAGGCCGGCAATGCACCACTGGGCGTCCGGCGGGCGGGCTCACAGGCGCAGGCGGCTACGCGCAATGGGCAGTATGTGTCCGGAAATTTCTTTCGGACCTTGGGCGTGCGTCCGTGGATTGGCCGACTGATGACCGATGCGGACGACCAGGAGGGCGCGCCGCCCGTGGCGGTGATGAGCTTTCGTATCTGGCAGGACAAATACGGATCTGATCCCTCGGTGATTGGTGCTCCTTATCAGATCAACGGGCATCCGTTTACCGTGATCGGCGTGACGGCGCCGGGATTTTATGGGGCGAAACTGGCAGGCTGGGGCATGCCGGATTTTTGGTTGCCCGCTACGACTGAACTGTTGATTGATGGAGCGACGGCACGGTTAAAAAGACCGAATGGCAACTTCCTGGACCTGATCGGGAGGGTGCGCGCGGGAGTCAATCCGAAGTCGCTCGAAGCCAAATTGAAGGTGGAATTTCATGACTGGCTGGCGAGCCACGTGCCCGACATGGAGCCCGGCGAGAGGCAGCTCTGGCGTCAGCAGACGCTACATCTGATTCCCGGCGGCGGCGGCGTGGCGGCGATGAGGGATCAATACCAGGAAGGATTGAAGCTGCTGCTGATCGCGGCCGGATGTGTGCTGCTGGTCGCCTGCGCGAATTTGGCGAATCTGCTACTCGCGCGCGGGTTGAAGGATCGGGCGCAAACCTCGCTGCGGGTGGCGCTGGGAGCTTCACGAGAGCGCCTTGTGCGCAAGGCGCTGGTAGAGTCCGTCGTGCTGGCAGTAATGGGAGGAGCTCTGGGCATCGGCGTGGCGTATGCCGGGACCAAGCTGATTCTGTATCTTGCGTTCCAGATGGGCGGGCCGATGGGTGGACCGAATAATTACGTTCCGATTGAGGCGACACCCTCCCCGTCGGTGTTGCTGTTCACGCTGGGAATATCGGTGTTGACCGGAGTTGTTTTCGGGATTACTCCGGCGTGGATGACTTCGCATGTCGATCCGGTCGAGGCGCTACGAGGCGTCAATCGTTCGGTGGGCAGCGGACGCTCCTGGGCACAGAAATCACTGGTGGTGGTGCAGGCAGCGATGTCG
>JAFAZU010000220.1 GCA_019239585.1 Acidobacteriaceae bacterium | reverse complement strand
TCGGAAATCCCGGCCTTGGAAGCGGTAGGTGAGTTTTGTGTGATCCATGCCCATTTGGTGCAGAATTGTGGCGTGAAGGTCATGCACGTCGACCGGGTCTTCGGCGATGTTGTAGCCTAGTTCGTCGGTTTGTCCGTATACGAAGCCTCGCTTGAAACCGCCTCCTGCTACCCACATCGTGAAGGCCCGTGGATGGTGATCGCGCCCCAGGAATTTTGAATTGTCGCGCGCTTCGTTCATCGGCGTTCGGCCGAACTCTCCGCCCCAGATTACAATCGTGCTGTCCAGCAGCCCTTGTTGCTTCAAATCCTTGATAAGAGCAGCGGCAGCACGGTCGGTCTCCTCGCACAACGTCGGGAGCCGGTTCACAATGTCGTCGTGGCTGGAGGTTCCGTGGTTGTCCCAACCCCGGTGGTAGAGCTGGACGAAGCGCACGCCGCGCTGCACCAGACGCCGGGCGAGCAGACAATTATTGGCGAAGGATTTCTTGCCCGGTTGAGTGCCGTACAGCTCATGAATGGCGGGCGGCTCCTTGGCAATATCCACCAGGTCCGGCACGCTCGATTGCATTTTGTACGCCATCTCGTAGGAGGCAATGCGCGTGGCAATTTCAGGATCACCGTTGCCCGCCAGATGCGCTTCGTTTAATTGCTTGAGTAGGTCGAGGGAATCACGGCGCGTTTTGGCGGAAACACCGTCGGGGTTGGTCAGGAACAGAACCGGATCGCCTTGTGAACGAAACTCCACGCCCTGATAAGTAGAGGGCAGAAATCCGCTGCCCCAACAGGCTTTGCCGCCATCGGGCTGGTTCTCGCCGGAGATCAGCACCACAAAGCCGGGCAGATCGGCACACTCACTACCTAAACCATACGTCATCCAGGAGCCCATGCTAGGTCGCCCAATAATTTGGAAGCCGGTGTTCATGTAGATTTGGGCGGGCGCGTGATTAAACTGCGTGGTGTGCATCGAGCGGATGACGGTAATCTCATCGGCTACGCCCTGTAAATGAGGAAGAAGCTCAGAGACTTCCGCGCCGGAAGTTCCGCAGCGGTGGAACTGATACGGCGAGCCCAGCAGTTTCGGGGTACCTTTAATAAAGGCAAAGCGTTCGCCTTTGGTCAGTTCCTTGGGTACATTCTGGCCATCGTACTTTTGCAGCGTGGGCTTGGGATCGAGCAGGTCAACTTGCGAGGGCGCGCCGGCCATGAACAGATAAATAATACTCTTCGCTTTCGCGGGAAGCGGAGGAGCTTTGGGCGCCAGCGGATTCGCAGCAGAGCTGAGATCCGAGGCAAACAGTTTATTATTCAGCAGCCCCGCTAAGGCTGCTCCGCCGATGCCGAAACCGGTCTGCCGGAAGAAGTGCCTCCGAGTGGAGGAACGCAGTCGCTCCTGAATGAGAGATTCTGAAAAGGTGGGCATGAGTATTATTCCTTGGTGATGGCCTCGTCTGTGTTCAGCAGGACATTGGCCACCATTGTCCAGGCTGCCCTTTGCGCGGCGTCCGAGGCTGATTCTGTTTTTGCGCCGATCGTCTTGTAAGCTGATTCGGGACTTTTCAAATACTCCGCTTCTTGCTGTTTGTAGAACGTGGCGACGCGGTCCAGTTCAGAGGGCGAGGGGGGACGGGAAACGGTTAAGCGGAACCCATAAGTAATGCGGTCGGAAACACCCTTTCCGCCTTCTTCCGTCAACCGCTTCGCCATCGCACGGGCAGCTTCGAAAAAGTAGGGATCATTCAAGCTGGTCAGCGCCTGTAACGGAGTGTTCGTGCGCACGCGGCGAACTGTGCAAAACTCCCGGCTGGGCGCATCATAAGTAACCAGGCTGGGGTACGGCGCGCTGCGGCGAATCATGGTGTAGACGGCGCGCCGGTAATGGTCTTCGTTTTTGCTTTCGATCCATTTATCGTTTGAGTAAGGAATGTCCCAGACGCCTTCGGGTTGATAAGGGAAAACGGGCGGGCCGAACATTTTGGGGCTCAGCAGTCCGCTCTCGGCCAGTGCGATGTCGTGTACGGTTTCCGCATCGACGCGGAAGCGCGGGCCATGCGCATACAGTTTGTTATAAGGGTCTCGCGCCAGCAGTTGCGGAGTGACACGCGAATCCTGTCGGTAGGTGGCGGAGGTCACAATGAGCCGTTGAATTTTCTTCGGACTCCAGCCGTTACCCATAAACTCGGTAGCCAACCAATCGAGCAACTCAGGATGAGACGGCGGGTCGCCTTGCGTGCCGAAATCTTCGCTGGTCTCGACGATGCCGCGTCCGAAGATTGCTTCCCAGTAATGGTTCACGGTCACTCGGGCGGTCAATGGGTTGTCGGGGCTGACCAGCCACTCGGCCAGCCCGAGGCGGTTTGGCATGGCGTCCTTCGGAAGCGGGTTGAGTGCGGTAGGCACATCGGCGTACACCAGTTCGCCGGGGCTGGTAAAGGTGCCGCGCTCCCGAATGTAAGCGGAGGGCCGAAGGAAACCGGGTTCTTCCCGCATTACCATCGCTTTGGTAATGCCCAGAGCTTGCGCCTGCTCTTTCAGAAGCGCCATTTGCTGGCGAGTGGGATCAAGAAGCGGAGACACGGCACGGTAAGCAGCGGCAATTGCCTCTTTCTGCGCTGGCGTGCGTTGGCCTTCGGGCGTGTTGAGTAAGGGACGAACAGTCGCGGGAATCTTGGCGATGAAAGCCGGATCAGCAGTTGAAGTAACGGAGATCCGGAAGTGCCCGATATTTCGGGAGGCATGCCGCATCTGGTGTTTCAAGGTGAGAACCAGGACGCTACTGTCACTGACAGAAACCGGCTGAGTGGGAATAAAAACGGCTTGGCGCGGGAGCGTTGACCCTTCTCCTTCCTTAACCGCCCATCCGGCTAGTTGTCCAGCTTTTTTCTCTACTAGGTTTTTGACTGAGTAGCCTTCCTGCGATTCATCAGCCACAGCGGATTTCCAGACCAGCGGCTGAGAGACCGAACGGTCCAGCGTGGGTGCGATCTCCACGTGGAAATCGCTCAGAAAGAAGTTGCCCGCCGCATCGCGTCCCGGTCCGCCTTTAGGGAGGCTGGAGTCCGGCAGAACTTCGAGCCGTACGCCGGTAATGGTAGAGGTAGATAACGGCGCTTCCATCACGTAAGTATCTGCGGTCGGGTTAGTGCCGCTCGCCAGAATCGAGCCGTCCGACAAGGATTTCAGGGTTGCGCCGCCGATAGATTTTGAAGATGACGGTTTGAGCACAGTCCAGTTATCCGTCGCCTTGAGCATCTGCCCTTCCCAGAGGAGTTGCGCACCGTCCAGTTCGGGAGTTTGTGTGTCGAGCTTCGTTTGAAGGCTCGCGATTTCGGTCTGAAGTTTCTTGTTTTGTTTTTCCTGGTCCGGCGTCGGCAGCGCCAGTTCCGACTCCGCCATCCAGCGATCCGCCGGGCCTTCTACATGGTGTTCGCCATGGGAGAAGAAAGCTAAGAACCGGTAGTAATCTTTTTGCGGAAAGGGATCGAATTTGTGGTTATGGCACTGCGCGCAGCCGAGCGTAGAACCAAGCCAGACGGAAGCTGTCGTGTTGACGCGATCCACAAGACTGTAATAGTAATACTCGTTGACATCAATACCGCCCTCCTGATTCAGCATTGAGTTTCGATGGAACCCTGTGGCGATCAATTGGTCTTTCGTCGGATTCGGCAGCATGTCACCGGCGATCTGCTGAATGGTAAAGTCGCGGAAAGACAGGTCCGCGTTCAGGGCGCGGATGACCCAGTCGCGGTACTCCCAGGCGGTGCGGCGACGATCCTTTTCATAGCCGTTACTATCGGCATAACGCGCCAGATCAAGCCACTGCCGCGCCCAACGTTCGCCATAATGAGGTGAAGCAAGCAGACGGTCCACTACCTTTTCGTAAGCGTCGGGGCTCTTATCGTTTAGAAATGCATCAAGCTCCTGGGGAGAAGGGGGCAGACCGGTCAGGTCCAGGTACAAGCGACGCAGCAGCGTGGTCCGGTTTGCTTCCGGCGCGGGTTTGAGTCCTTCCTTTTCCAATCTTGCCAGAATAAAATTATCAATGGGGTTGCGGACCCAGGCCCTATCTTTCACGTTCGGCACCGCCGGACGCACCGGCTTGACATAAGACCAATGTTTCGGCGGTGGAGCAGCCGCAAGCGGGGTTGTATCATCAGGCCCGGGAGCGCCGGAGTCGATCCACTTGCGAATCGTTGCGATTTGATCTGGTGAAAGCGGCGGCCCGCCGTAGGGCATCTGCGGTCGGTCCTGCGCTAATAAACGGCGCATCATCCGGCTTCCCTCGGCCTTATGCGGTACGACTACCGGCCCGTAGTCACTGCCCTTCAAAATTCCAG
>JAFAZU010000099.1 GCA_019239585.1 Acidobacteriaceae bacterium | reverse complement strand
TGCAAAATTGAAATGACTTCATGGGCTGACTTGCCTCCATAAAGCGGTTCCACTAAGGGCTGCTGAATCGTTACGGTTCCGTCAAACGCCCGGCTATCCGACCATGTTTCCAGATAATGAGCTTCCGGTATGTGCCAGTGGCTATAGTGGGAAGTTTCATCGTAGAAATTGCCCAGCCGGACTACGAGCCGCGCCTTACGGATCGCTTCGACAAAGTTTAACGATGCAGGCGCCGTATAAACCGGATTGCTGCCCAGAATAACCAGGGTTTCAATACGGCCGCTGTTTAAGTCGTTTGTCAACTCCTCGATGGAACGAGTGTTATTCGGCTCAACACTTTCGAGCAGCTTTACAGTTTTTCCCACATTGCCCAGCGCGGCATTCGCGGCATAGGCAGCCAGGTGAACGCTTTCGGGCTGATACTCTCCGGGAATGATGACACAACGTCCTTTGGATGCCTGCAGATCCTGCGCCACCACACTCAGCCATTCCGGAGCGGCTTCCGTTACGTCGGGCGCTGCGGCTCCGCAAGCTTTTGCCAGACGGTACGCAATCGCCGGAATTTTGCTGCTCTCCATGGGGAAATGGTGGTCGGCTAAAGATCCGCTGACCGTAGGGCCAGCTTCGACGGCATACAAGCGTACCGGTGTCTGCCCGTTGTCGATGGCCTTCCGGCGGCGAGAAAACTGGCGCGCATACAGGAGCGCCGCCGGGCCGTTGTTCAAGAAATCGCTGTCCAGGCTGACAATGACGTCCGCCTGGGAAAGATCATAAGAAACAAATGCGTTGCGTCCCGCAATCTTTCGCGCTGCGGAAGCGAGCGCCGGATTGACCGACGGCTCATGGACGTACCACTTGGCTGCAGGCGCTCCCTGAAAAACGGAAGTGATTTGATTGATCAAGGTCGGCGACGTACACACGCCGCTCAGAATCGCCAGACCTTCTCCCTTGCGGGCCAGGATATTTTGCGCTTCCGTGTTGAAAGCAATCGTGAAGTCGCTCCAGGTGCTCAGGCGACCTGCGTGTAATACAGTTTCCGAGCGGTCCGGGTCGTATAAGTTCAGGATCGAGCCTTGCTCGAAAACCGTAGTCGATCCCAGGCTGGCCGGGTGGTCCGGATTGCCCTCAATCTTTGTCGGGCGGTTTAGGTGGCTCTCTACTAACAGACCGCGCGCATAACCCTGCGCTGGCATAGCCGTCGCGTAAAAGAGCGGAAGACCCGGAATCACATTTTCGGGTTGCCGAACATACGGCACGATCAATTCTTTCGGCTGCTTTGTACAAGCCGCCGCGCCCGCCATCGCCAGCGACGCGGCCATGACTTTCAGGAGATTGCGCCGATCAATGCCTTGCGGAATCTCGCCCGTAAGAGCCGGAAACTCCTCTTCGATATACTCGCGCAGGTCTTCGGATTCGGCGGCTTCGTCAAGCGTGCGCCAGAACGCCGGTCCACGGCCGGCGGCCAGTTTCTCGCGTAGCGCCTGAATGTCGAGCTTTTTCTTATGCGCGGGGGAAGGGTCCAGCAAAGAACGGAGCGGTATCAGGCCCGAGTGAGAGTGTGAATGACCGTGAGAGTGATCGTGATCGTGGTGGTCGTGTTTTTCGGTATCTTGTGAGCTTTTCATCGGTGGCAGGTGTAGCAGTCCGTTAATGACTGTACGTGGTACTCCTTCACAAGCTTCGGCCCCAACTCTGCTTGGTTGGCCGGGTACTTATAGTTAATATTGAAAACTTCGCTTCTGGGTCGTATAAACTGCGCCGGATTTCTATGGCAACTCAAGCACCAGTTCATGTTGAGAGTATTGACTTTATAGGTCAGCGCCATTTCATTGATTTGCCCGTGGCAGGTGGAACAGCCGATGCCCTTATTCAAGTGGATGCTGTGATTAAAGTAAACGTAATCGGGAAGATCATGGACGCGCGTCCACTCAATCGACTTGCCGGATGCCCAGCTATCCCGAATGGGCTGCGTTACGGAAGCATTCGACCAGATCTGCGAATGGCAGCTCATACAGGTCTCGGTGGGCGGTATACCCGCATAAGCCGAGTTCTCCACGGATGTGTGGCAGTAGCGGCAATCAATACCGTCGTCCTTGACATGGTGCTTGTGACTAAACGGGATGGGTTGCTCCGGCGCCATCTGAACGGCGGTGATCCACGGACCCCGGTCGATAATGTAAGCCACGGCGAGCGTGGAAGCAGCTAGCAGAATCGCTGCAACGATGGAAACTCTTGCAATCGTATTCGAGCTAGGTCGAAAAAATTGTGCCATAACCTACCTCTTCATGAATTGGGGAAATTTAACCTGACCAAGTGACGATTATATACACATCGATTTTGCGCTTTGGCAAGAATCATTCTTGTCATGATGTAATCCCCTAACTATTGAATGCTATTTGCTTCTTAGTAGATAGAAAAGTGTGTAGAGGAGGCAACTGGTAAGGCTACGGAGTTTAATACTTTTGTCATGATGTGCTTAGTATGCGTGCTACCGAATGGGAGTTTCGATATCGCTTCTTCGTACTGGCCTTTATTTTTTGGCTCGGTTTCAGTCTAAATTGGTTCGGCGCTCAACCAACGACGGTCGCGGAAGGTTTAGCTCGTTTCTTCCAGCATCCGACCCGCCTTGCGATTCAAATTATTTTTGGACTCGGCGCACTCGTCATCGCGTTAGGAGCAGCCATTCGCACCTGGGCGACTGCCTACTTGCAAGGCGAGGTCGTTCATGATAGGGCGCTGCATTCGGAACGGCTGGTGGCCGACGGGCCATACCGATATATACGTAATCCCCTGTATTTGGGTACGATCCTTCTAGCGATCGGAATGAGCGTCCTCGCTACCTGGCCGGGAGCACTGGTCATTGTTGTGGGTGTCACGCTTTTCAATTTAAGGCTTATTGGCCGTGAGGAACAGGCACTCTCGCGAACTCAGGGAGAATTATTTATGGCTTTCAAGGATGCCGTACCGCGTTTACTTCCGGCCTGGAGACCGCGTCTGCCTGCATCCGGTCACGTCGCACGCTGGCGTCAAGCTTGGATCGCGGAAAGTTTTATTTGGGCCTTCGCTGTGGCGCTGTTATGTTTTGCATTGACTCTGAATACCACCATGCTGTTTGCGATCATCATCGCCAGTCTAATGATTTACGCAGCGGCTCACATCCTTAACAGCCGCAAGCGGAAGCGTTTTGCTAGGAACTGACGGAAATCTTTGCTCAGTTCCTATATTTACGGGGCGGCAACCGCCTAAGTACGATA
>JAFAZU010000007.1 GCA_019239585.1 Acidobacteriaceae bacterium | reverse complement strand
GTCCGAAGCTATTTGATACGCACTCACGGCTTCGGCATGCCCTTGAGCTATCTCTGCACTACCAATTGTCGTTGTGGGATTGCGTTTACCTCGCCCTAGCAGTCGAACACAACTGTCCGTTGATTACCGCCGCCGAACGCCTTTTTATACCAAGTTGCAATCAAACGTGCAGTAATTCTACGGTGCCGTTAACGGGATCGCAGTGATCCAAGCAAACCCTGCTAATGAGGCCACTTGCGCCGGGTTGCGCTCCAGCGCCGTTAAGCCACGGGCTACTTGTCGGTCGACAGCTTCCTGGCAGTCAAAGAACCGATTGCACAGCCGCTTTTCCCGCAACTCATCCCAGACATGCTCGACCGGGTTCAACTCCGGACTACGCGCGGGCAAAGGATACAGCCGCATGCGCTCAGGCACATGCAAGGCATGGGCGGTATGCCAACCCGCCCCGTCCAGCACCATAAGAATAAACTCGTCCGCATGACGACGCGCGACCTCGGCCAGAAACAAACTCATCCGTTCGGCGTTTACGTCCGGCAGCACGAGCGAGTCCAGTACGCCATCGTGCGGGCTGACGGCAGCATACGCATAGCCGTACTCGCGCACAATCTCTGTCGGCACCAGCGGACGCACGCCGGGCGGCGCCCAAGCCCGGCGCGGGTCCTGCAGGCGCCCAAAGCGTGCCTCATCTTGAAACATCAGCCGCACGGCGCGGCCCTGTTGTTGCTGGCGCTGCACCTCGGTGCGTACCACGCGACGAAGCTTTTTTTGAACGCCTCCTGGGCGGCCTCGCTGGCTGCCACGTGACGAGGGCGCGGAGCCAACTTGCGCCAGCCGTGACGCGATAACAGGCGATAAACGGTGGACTTGGGAACAGTGTGGCCGATGGTAGTTTCATAAGCATGACGCACCGGGCTGACTTCGACAACTCCGCCGTGCGTGGCCGGGATAGTAAACCGTGCTGAGAGTTGCTGCTCTTCCGCTGCGCTCAGGTGGGCATGCGCACGGCCACCCCGTCCCGGACCCAACAAGGCGGCAGAGCCGTGCCGTAGGTAGCGCGCCTGCACGTGATGCACGGCGCTCAGCGACCAGCCAAGTGCTTGCGCCACTTGCGGCGCCGACAACCCGAGAGCGGCGCGGAGCCAAACACACTGCACCCGCTGGTACGTGGCTTTCTTTATCCTTACACTCCTTTAACAGCGTAGCCAACTCTTCGCAAGCTGACTTGGAGAGCGGTCGCGGTGGACGCATCCCATTCACCTTACGATTACTGCACGTTTGAATGCAACTTGGTATCAGTATTCTCGCAAGTGTCCTGTTAGCCAAATTCTAAATTATGTCAAGCTTGCATTAAAGGCTTAACATCAAAACAACGGCTTGCGCTTCGCAGGAGCAGCCTTCTCCCACGGGACCTACTCTTTCAGCGGTTTTGAACTTTACGGAAACTGCATCGGGTATTAAACCGACTGCATCTGCCAAGCTTTCCCGAATGGCGGAACGGTAGTCTTTCAGCTTCGGGCGTTCCAGAATGATTGTTGAATCGATGTTGACGGGCGTGTAGCCTTTGTCCTTCGCTAATTTAATGGCATGTTGAAGGAACTGAAGACTGTTCGCTCCTTTCCATTCAGGAGCGGTATCGGGAAAGTGCATGCCAATATCGCCGAGCGAGAGCGCACCCAGGATGGCATCGGTAACGGCGTGAAACAGAACATCGGCATCGGAATGGCCCGCCAAACCAAACTCGGACGGGATCTGTACGCCGCCCAGAATGAGCAGGCGACCGCTTTCGATGCGATGGACATCCCAACCCTGGCCGATACGAAAGGGAACCATCTTAGGAAATTCCAATTGCTGCCGTGCTTTCGAGCGTGAGGTAAAGGCGGGCCAGATCCATATCGCCGGGTTTGGTGATTTTAATGTTGCGGTCCGTGCCGAGCACGACCGATACTTCTACCTGCTCCAAACGCTCTACTAATGAAGATTCATCGGTGCCAATGAACAAATCCTCACGCGCTTTTTCAAACGCGCGGCGGAGCAGATCCAGCTTAAAGACTTGCGGGGTCTGGGTCAGAATCAGGCGCTCTCGTGGAAGGGTCGCCCGCACTTTGTTGCGATGCACTTGCTTTACAGTGTCAACCGGAACAATGCCCACAATGGCTGCGCCGGTTTCCGTTGCCTCCGCAATGACCTTTTCAATCGTTTCGCGCTCAATGAAAGGGCGCACGGCATCGTGGACAGCTACCAAATCCGTATCGTCCTGCAAAGTGGCAAGCGCATTTTCAACGGATTGCTGGCGCGTTTCGCCACCTTGCACAACCTGGACGCTCTGGTTAAGCCCATGAGCGGCAAACAACTCCTTTGCCCATACGACATCATCTTCCCGGAGTGCAACAACAATCTCAGTCACGGAAGGCGAGCTGACAAACTTACGAACAGTGTGGATCAGGATTGGCGAGTTATTCAGCAGCATGAATTGCTTACGGCTGATGCCTGCCTTCTCCGGAGCGGTGCGGCCCATGCGCGTTCCCAGACCGGCAGCGGGAATGATAACAGAAACTTTCATTTAGATTATGTTCGACACGGCCTCGGAAAAAGCACAGACTGTGTTTCCACCTCGATCCTCCATCATAGAAGACCCACCCTTTACAAGTTATAAGTACTTGCCCGGTTGTTCACTAGTACCGCATAGGGTCACAGAATGTGAGTTAGGCAGTTACATTACGCAAGCGCCAGCGTCTCTCAATCACTGAAAGCTCTTGCGCAGGAGAAGAGAATGAGAAAATTGAGCCAACTGCTGGCAACCACTGCCCTTTTATTTACCGCTACTGTGTTAGCAAATGCTGACCCCATTGACCCGGTTTTCACGATGAGTGACCCCGACGCGGGGACACCAGTTTTAGGCACTTCTTTTTCGTTCTCTTCAAATGGAAGCGGCGGCGGGTTTTTCTCGTTCGTCAATCAAAGCCAATTGGACTGGAAAGGGCTGGCCGTTCAAGTGCTTCAACCGACAGGAACTCCTATCGTGTGTTCCGGCGGGCCGTTTTTCCCGACTTGCCTGATTTCTTCCATACCGCAAACAGGAAATCTTTCCCTTTTTACTCTCAATTTGGTTGTACAAACAAAAGAAGGGGGCCTTTTTAATAATCAATTTTTTACGATTAATTTGAACAACCTGATTGGGAACGTTCAGCCAACTGATCCAAATGGAAGCGGCGGCTGGGGGCCTAACGCTTCTTTTATGGCGCAGGTCACTGATTCCACACCAGCCGTCCCGGAGCCAGGAACATGGCTTTTACTCCCTCTAGGCCTGGCGCTGGTTCTGACAATCCGCCGCTCTTCGAAAACAGCAGTTCATTGATTTGACCGCATAAGAGCAGCAAATTCTGGCGTAGCGCGTAGGGACGCAAGGTCTGGTTCGTTCATAATTACGCCCTTGGGGAACCCGCTCTTAAGGCACTCTGCAAGTGATTTCAGCGCGGCATCGCTGTTTTTATTTAATGCTTGTATGACAGCTTCGTTATATAGTAATTGAATGTTTTTCGGATCAAGTGAGCGGGCGCTGGTGATCAATTCCAGACCTTTGGAACGGCCGCCTTTTTTGGCGTAGTACAGGGCAAGGTTGCCCATCGTATCTGCATCTTTCCCATTAATTTGAAGCCGCTCATAAGCAAGTTCAATCGCCTGATCATAAAGAGTTTGCGCCTTTTCATATTGCTTGGCTTCACGGTACGCATCGGCCAAGTTTCCGACAAAGGCCGCTCGGTGCGGGTCCATTTCAACGGCCTTCTGGAGCATCGGTACTGCTTTTGAATATTGGCCTGCATAGAAGTAAGCGGTCCCTAAGTTTGAGTAAGCTTCGGCGGATTTTTGTAAGCTAATAGCCTTTTGATATGCCTCAATGGCTTTGGGCCATTGTCCTTGCCCTGAGTAAATAACACCCATCGAATTAAATAAATCGGCATTGGTGGGATTTCTGTCGGCAGCTTCCTGAAAGTGCTTCAGCGCATCCGTCAGACGATTTTTTTTCCAATAAGCGCGCGCAAGCTGGTCCTGGTTGTACCAGTTAAAAGGTTTAAGATGAACCGCCGTTTCCAACGCCTTGATAGCCGCATCAACATTCTTGTTAGCAAGATAGGCACGTCCTAAGCGAACATAGCCGTCATCGGACTCTTGAATTTTGAGAGCTTGTTGAATTTCTTTGATTGCTTCAGAAAGGTTGCCAGTCTGCGTGTAAACGCTACCGAGGGCCAAATGAGTTTCAGGAGCATCAGCGTCCCGCTTCTTTGCTTCCAGCGCATAAGTCTGAGCATTGTCAGTCCAAATGCTTTTATGGTCGAGTCGGTACATAGCTAGATTTGCATCAACCATGCCAGCCCAGGGAAGAGCGGAATTGGGATCTTTCGTTGCAGCTTGATTAAAAAGCTCAAGGGCCGCTTGTACTTGCTGAGGATCTTGTCGGTGCTTGAGCTTGTCACGCCCCTCATTAACAAGTTCAAGAGCTTCTGGATTGGTGGAATGAGCAATTGAGTTCGGAGAAGGAGCGGCTCCTTTTGAGTGTAGATATAAGTAGCCGATGAGGATGCCGCAAACAACAATTGCCGTCGCTGTCAACGCAACCAGCTTCTTACTCCAACGGGATTTTGCTATCTCCGCTGGTATAACCGGTACTTCAGAAGATGAATGCGGCACGGCGGGGGCTTGCGGCTGTTCCCAGTTCCGAAGATCCGCAAGCAGCGCATCCGCGCTTTCGTAACGCCATTCGGGATCGATCTCCAGACATCGCATCACAATATTGTCGAGATGCTGCGGAATTTCGTCCTTGATCGATTTAGGAGAGGGCGGGCTCTGAATAGTACGCTGGACCAGCCGCGACATAGCAGTCTCGCCTTTAAAAGGCAATCCGCCAATCAGCAGCTCGTAAAAAATCAGCCCAATAGAATAGATGTCAGAGCGGGCACTTGCTTCTTCGCCACGCGCCTGCTCGGGAGACATGTAGTCCGGCGTTCCTACTGCTAAGCCTGCATGTGTGACGCCAGGCACTTCGAAGTCCCGCGCAAGACCGAAGTCCAGGATGCGGACCTGCTCCTGTGAGTTAATCAAAATATTTTGCGGCTTCAGATCACGATGGATCACCCCCTCCTCGTGCGCCGCCTGGAGACCCTCGCAGATCTGGCTCATGATGGCTACGGCCTCGTTTGGCGGCAAACTGCCTCGGCGTTCGAGGTAAGCGCACAAATCCTCTCCCTCAAAGAACTCCATCGTTAGGAAACGGAGGGCTCCGGCAACGCCGAGATCGTATGTTCGAATGACGTTCTGGTGGGTAATTTTACGGGCGAGCAGTATTTCCTGTTTAAAACGGCGCAGAATGGTAGCGTTCGAGGCGAGATCGGGCCGAATAGTTTTCAGGGCAACGACTCGATCTAATTCACGATCGAGCGCTTTGTAAACGCTACCCATTCCTCCATCGCCGACGTGAGCGAGAATCTCGTAACGGTCCGCAACCACATCGCCGGGAAACAATCCCACGCTGAACGCCTGCCGGGCAGCAGTGGCAGAACCTGCGGCCGTGAAATCAGCAGTAACGCCTGTCGCGACTGGAGGGTTAAAAGCGGCGACAACAGTTGGCATGTTATCGCGGTCCTTCGGGAGTGGAACTTCCGAACCAAAATGCGAGCTGCAGCGTTCACATGCTTCGGCATCATCCGGGTTCGAAGTTTTGCAAGCAGGACAAATTTGCATGGGAGCGACCTTAGATCTCCGCAACAACACCAACGCCAGCGCTTTCCTACGTCAGTCTAAGATATGAGTTTACTTCTGGCGAGACGAAGTGAATCAACAAGCGATAGCTTATTTTTGCAAAACTCCCCACAAACAGCACTAGAAATTTACTATTTTTATAGAAGCATGGAGGTGTATAGAGCATAGGAGGAGACCCACCTCAATATGCAAGTCTCCTGCCAATTTTGCAAGGGATGCAGCCTCGTTATCTTACAGGCACGGTTAGAGGAGCTTGCAGACGGAACGAGAGAACGCTTTCAGCAGGTATTTTGACCTGCTGCCCATGAGTCAGGGCATTCCAGCCAAAACCGGCTCCGCCGCCCGCCGCCGAACCGATTGCCGCACCCTTGCCTCCTCCGGCAAGACCGCCGATCAGAGCGCCGGCTGCCGCACCGATACCGGTCTTGATGGCCGTATTTTTACCGCGCGCCTTTCCCTGCTCTTCCAAAACGCTGCCGTTAATCGGATAATTACGGCCACGGTACTCCAAGCTGGTGGGACGTAGGGAAAGCGCACTATTGCCTTTGATACGCCCAGCGCTTTGCACGCCCATTATCGCCAAAGTAACGGGTGCCCCGGCAGGCACGATCACACGGCCTTGGGACGTTAACGGCGCATCCAGAGAGGCGCGATAAGTCTGGCCATCGCTCGCTTTACCGGAATCGATCATTTCTGTGGTTCGAATCGAAAGCCGCTCTCCTGCCGGGATTGTAGCGGTAACGGGCTCTTCCGGCCTTGGTTCAGGTCGTTGTGCAGGCTCGACAGGACGTTTACGTACAGGCGCCGGAGCAGCCGGTTTAGGTGCGGGAGCTGCGGTGACAGGCGGCGGGGCTGGCTGATCGTTTACGGGCGGGGGCGTCGGATTGTTCGCCAAGCTTGTGCTGGTGTTCGGAAGCTGATTTTGCGCGAGAGCGCTGTTGACCTTCATCTGGTCACTGACGCTTCGCACCCCGGTAGTGCTGTTAGCAATTTTCATGGCCGCCAGTTCGACATCGGAGCTAGGCACGTCGCCGGTCAGGGTGACAACGCCATCCTTGACGTCTACATTGACGTGTCCGCTTTTCGTGTCAGGGTCCGCATATAGCTTCGCCTGAATGTTTGTCTTTAGCAAGTCATCATTGTTGTTATTGTTATTGCTAGCTTGGTTTGAGCAACCTACGGTTAGAACTCCCCAGAGCCCAGCCGAAAGCAATGCAACTGTCGCACGATTCATCATGTGGTCCTCCAAACAATTCATGTCCCGGTCTGGTTCAGGCGAACACCGGGATCTCATTTTTCAGTTGTTCCGTTAACAACTCAAGTTCATACATCATATTATTTCTCAAAACATCTGAAATGGCCTGAACGATACAATCAAAATTAGCGTTCTTAACAACTAAAGCTTGTTTCCGGGCTAAAAGCAACGATGTTCAGCCCTCCGCAGAACTACTAAGGACTTTGATGGCAAACCAGACTACGACAACCGTGAACGGGACCAAGACAGAGACCCCGGTTCCAGCCCTCACTAAACGGGAAGGCGCGCGCAACAGCATTGCCGAGTGGGCAGTGACGGTGCTGCTGCTTTTATTCGGCACGACCACGCTGGTACAGGCGTTTGTGATACCGACCGGCTCGATGGAAGACACACTGCTGGTTGGCGATCACCTGCTGGTGGATAAGCTCGCTTATGCTCCTTCCGGACCGGTCAGCAAGTATCTTCTCCCTTACGAAGAACCGAAACACGGGGACATCATTGTTTTCCGCTATCCGGTCGATATCTCGCAAACTTTTGTTAAGCGGGTCATTGGTGTACCGGGCGACCACCTGAAAATGATTAACCGGATTGTTTACCGGAACGGCGTGCGCCTGAACGAGCCTTATGTTTATCACAAGTTCCCGTATGATCCGAGCCGCGACAATATGCCGGGCGAGCCGTCTATTTTCGCGGAAGGCCTGCAAGCGCAGTTGCAGCGCGACATGCTCGAAAATCATGTTAAGGATGGCGAAATCATTGTGCCTCCCGGCATGTACTTTGCTATGGGTGACAATCGCGACAACTCGCTGGACAGCCGTTATTGGGGGTTCGTGCCGCGCGACAACATTATTGGCAAGCCTCTGCTGATCTACTGGTCGTACCGAGCTTCCCAGGAGGATCTGGCGGGTTCGTCCGTTGGGTCCCTGATCAACCATTTCATTGACTTAGGGCAGCACTTTTTCACGCGCACGCGCTGGGAAAGAACACTTCATGTGGTTCGCGGCTTTCCGGATTCGCAATTGGCGGATCACCCCCTGCCGCTGAAGACCGGTTCACCAAATCCTTAAAGCAAATTAAGTTTTGCGATAAATTCGCCGCGCTTTACACTGAATGAGTCTATGGCGAAGGATCGTTACGCTCTTATTATGGCCGGTGGCCGAGGTACACGCTTTTGGCCGCGCAGCCGCAAACGGAATGCCAAACAGGTTCTGCGCTTCTTCGGAGAGCGAAGCCTAATTCAACAGGCAGTGGACCGCTTGGAGGGCGTGGTGCCGCCTGAAAACATCTGGGTTCTGACCAACGATTTTCTGCAAGACACAATCCGCAAGCAGTTGCCGAAAATTCCTAAAAAGCAGATCCTTGCCGAACCTTCACAGCAGAACACCGCCCCCTGTATTGCCTTGGCGGCTCACATCCTGACGGATTTATCACCCAAGTCGGTTATGGGCGTGTTTCCGGCGGATCACCTGATCTTGAAGGAAGGACGTTTTCGCAAGTACGTCAAAGCGGCCTTCCAAGCGGCGGAGAAGAACAATGTGGTGGTGTTGGGAATTCAGCCCCGGTGGGCGGAAACGGGGTACGGCTATATTGAGTTTCCACAGAATGTCGCTCCGGGCAGCTTTGAAACAGCAGCCGTGAGCAGCTTTCGTGAAAAACCGGATGAGAAAACAGCTAACCAGTTTGTAAAAGCGGGTCATTTTTTCTGGAATGCCGGGATGTTCTTCTGGAAGACTTCGACCGTGCTGGAGTTGATGCGCCATCACCAGCCGAAGACAGCGACCCTGTTAGCAAGTCTGCCTTCGTTCGGGAGCAAAAAGTTCACGGCGAAGTTACAGGAGGTGTATCCGCTTTGCGACAACATCTCAATTGATTACGCCGTGATCGAGAAAGCTCAAAATGTAGCGGGCATTGCGCTGGACGATATCGGCTGGAACGATGTGGGCAGTTGGGAAGCGGTTTACGAGCTGACCGATAAGGACGAGAACGGAAACGCATCAAAGAGCGAGATTATCGCCGAGAACAGCCGGGGAAATTACGTCAGCGCGGAAAAACCTGTGGCGCTGGTGGGGGTAGAGAATCTGGTGGTTGTAGACACGCCGGATGCGCTCCTGGTAGCCAACCGCGCCCGCTCACAGGATGTCAGCAAAATTGTAAAGCGTTTGGATGCGGGGAAGCGGGAAGAGTTGTTGTAAGCGGCTTACAGCCAAGAATCCGTAAGCTGGTTCTATCTTCTAAAAGTTATATTTCAAAGCCAACTGGATATTGCGAGCGCCCTGTGAACTGGTTACGACGCCGAGGGTGGAACCAAGCGTTCGACTTGGCGCATTCAGAATGGGCGTGTTTGTGAAATTGATGAACTCACCACGGACTTCAAGATTTTGGTTCTCGAAAGTGGTAAATCTCTTTGCGACACTGAGATCGACTGTGTGCAGTCCTGGCCCGCGAACGGTTCCGACCCCGCAACTTCCGAATGTTCCCGTGGTTGGTTGGGAATAAGGTGCAGGGCTAAACCACTGATAACCGCCCCCAAGAGCTGCCGGCGCATTCTGTTTGCCAAATACTACGGCTGGGGAGTTGCAATTGGCTCGGGCGCTGCGAGCCTTGGTGCCGGAACGATCGACAGCGCTGATGGTCAACGGGAAACCGCCATGGAAATTGGCGATTGCGTTTACCTGCCAGCCGCCTGCTACAGCATCGACGAAACGGTTCATGTTCTTTCCAAAAGTGCGATTGCGCCCGAACGGCAGATCGTACGTGACATAGCCGGAAAAGATGTGCTCGACATCGTAGAAACAAGGACCCCATTCCGACTTTTTGTTATAGAGATTCTGCCAGTAAGCTGAGGCGGGCGCGGATTGACCGCTGGCGCCGTAGTAGCCGATCGAATCGGATAAGCACTTCGAATACGTGTAGTTCGCCTGAAATGAGAGACCCTGGGCAAGACGCTTTAGGAAAACTGCCTGGAGGGCATTATAGCTTTGGTTGCCGTCGGATGCGGTGCCCGAGATCTGGCCGATTTGATTGTAGATGGCCGGATTGCCTGAAAGATAAGGGCCGTTCACGACTGTGCCGTTCGGCTGTAGTTGTTTTTGGAAGTACGGTGTGGCCACCATGAGGTGTGTCACTTTCTGTCCGACATAGCCCGCCTGCACTGTTACGGAATTAGATAATTGTCTTTGAACCGTGAAGTTCCACTGATTGGAAATAGCCGGCTGGACGTTCGGGTCCCAAAGACGCAAAGTTACTGCCTTGAAGCAAGCAGGGGAGGCGGCCAGGAGACCAGCCTGGGTACAGGTCCCGGCGGCATTAATAGGTACATAGCCTTGGTCCAGAGTCGAGCTGGGATAAGACAAAGGCGTATAGTCCGCGTTGTGCTCGGATGAGAAGGGAGGATTAATGGTCAGACGAAGGTTTGTGCCGGTTCCTTCCAGATAAGAAGATAAGGTGTAAGCGGCACGGATCACGGTTCTGCCATCCCCCGGAGTCCAGGCTAAACCAATGCGGGGCTGATAATTTCCGATCCCGGTGTAGGTGTTGTACAGCGCGCGGGAATTGCCATTCTGACCGGGCTGCAGCACAGCGCCCGAGAATAAACCAAAGTTTGTCTCGCGATCGTTTACCTCCACCCACGGCGTATGGATTTCATAGCGGAGTCCGAGATTCAGGGTGAGATTGTTGCGGGCACGCCAGTCGTCCTGAAAGTAACCGGCAAAGATGTTGCCGCGCTGGCCCCACGTGCCGCCGGAAGTGCCGGTACCGATAGTGGAGGCCAATCCCAGCAGGAAGTCGCTTTCGGCGCGGCCACTGTACTGACCATTGAAGGTGAAAGTTCCATTTAAGCCGTTATTGCCGGAGTAAAACGTATTGATGCGCTGCCGCCAGCCTTGAAAACCCATGTGCATGGTATGGGTGCCTTTGGTCCAGATCAAGGTGTCCTGATACTGAATCACGGTATCAGCAAATAACTGGTAGACGTTGGATGCGCCGATACCGCTAATAAAGCTGTTATTGGAAAATGACATAGCGGGCAGAAAGTCTTGCGGCACGCCAGGAATACCAACTTGCGAGGGCAGATTAGGAAGCCCATTACTCGCGTTGCCGTTGTTGATCAGGACATAGTTCACGCCAAACCGCACGTCATTCACCAGTGATGGCGACATAGTGCGTGTGTAATCAAACACACCATTGTGAGTCGGATATTCGTTGAAACTGTTATAAGTCAAAGGTTGACTGCGTGTAGTCGGAACGGACTGAGAACTGCGGGAATAGCGTCCGAAAATATGATCTTTCTCGGAGGCGGCGTAATCAACTCGCGCATCACCCTGATCAACGCTCGTCCGAGTAGATGTCACATTCACTTGGTTGCTGGAGAGATTACCGTTTGTAGGTAGCGGGTAATACTGTGAGTTGACAATCTTGAGCGCCGCCCCGCTCAACTGCGAGGTCGGGATGGTGTTATTCGGGTAGGCAATACCAGTGAGCGGGTTCCTGATAGTAAGGTTCTGCGTGAGAAGCTGAGAGAAATTGCCGGTGCGCTCCAGAGGCGTGAGCACCGTAAAAGCGCCGGCGCCCGGAGTGACTAAGCGGGCTCCCTGATAATCCACAAAGAAGAACAGCTTGTCTTTCTTGATCGGGCCGCCGAAGGTCCCGCCATACTGGTTCCACCGAACGATCTGACGCGGAGCAATCGGATTGCCAGCCGCGTTTCTGCCAAGCAGGTTGTTTTGCCACTGATTGGCGTTTAGCTTATCGTTGCGGAAAAATTCGAATAAAGAGCCGTGGAATCCATTGCTTCCCGCCTTAATCGATGTGCTGATGATACCGCCCATGAAGTTTCCGAACTCGGCAGAAGCGTTCTGGGAAATGAGATTGAACTCCTGAATCGCATCGCTGTTAGGCGAGTAGCCGACGTTATTGTCCGAGACCTGATTATTATCCACGCCGTCCAGCAGAAAATTATTCGACTGCTCGCGATTGCCGTTGATATACGGCCGGGCGGTGCCTCCCGTGGTCTGCCCGTTCTGGAAGTTTTGAGGATTAGGATGGACCGCACCGGGAGCAAGCAGGGTAAGTTGGACATAATTACGAGTTGCCAAGGGCAGTTGCGTGTTGGTTCGAGCATCGATCACGGTGCCGAGTTGCGTACTTTCTGTTTGCAGGATAGGGGCGGCGGCAGTGACTTCCACGGTCTGGTTTACATCACCGACTTTAAGCTGGAAATCGACGCGGGCATTCTGGTTTAATTGCAGGCTGATATCCGATTGGACAGCGGTTTGAAAGCCGGGATTTTCGGCGCGGACTTCGTAGCGGCTAATCGGCAGCCGGGGAAAGCTGTAGAAGCCATCACCATTAGTGGTCGTTGGAAAAACAGTGCCGCGATCCAAGTCTTTCGCGTTCACTTTTACCCCAGCAACTGAAGCGCCGGATGGATCAGTAACGACACCATTAATGGCAGCAGTGACTTCCTGAGCTTGAATGCGCAGTAAGGAAGCACAAAGCACAGTAACTGTAGCGGCAAGTAGACGAAGCCGCGACCCCTTCAAAATAAAACGCATGGTCCTCACCGAATTGTAGTGAGAACGGAACTTGAATTCAACAGATTTCTTTCGCCTGCTTTGTTTTGGTTTTTCTCGAGTACGGGTTAGGCAGATTGAGCCTTCCGCATAGATATTCCCTCAGTTAAGGGGCTACGGCGAGGCGTAGCTTCCGGCTGGAACGGGACGATTTCTCCCTTGCTGTTAAGGCTTTGAGCGAGAAGCAGCAACTGATTGCGAAGATCCTCGAAATCCGAGTACTCAATCGTCACCCAGCCTGGTGCAGATGAAATCGAATCGGGAAGATCCAGCTTGCCTGCATTAACTGTATAAACCGGCATTTCACAACCGGCATGAGCGCACTGGCAAAAATCTCTTTGAATACCTTGGGAAGCAGCCTGCCGGCAGTCGTCGCTGCAATAAAGCTTCCCGTCCTGCGCTCGGCAACCGCAGACCGCAAGCTGGCACTTTCGTTGACTTTCCACGCTTGTAACCTCCTTATCTAACTTGCTTTAGATTCAAGAGCACACGAGGAATCTACTTGCGTCAGGCTCCCAGCACAGCTTCGTAGGACGAGGAAGAGTGCTCAGTGTCAATACTTTAACAGATTTGAGCAGGTTTGTACAAATGTTTTTTTACACTAAAATAATAACTTCTATCCAAGCTGAAAGATGCGGCCGGGACCTGAGCTGCCTTGAAAAGGCTAGTAAATAAAATTCAAGTCGGCGGTCTACCGATAGCTGATTTGCATCTTCGGCGATGGCAGGTAATCGAAGCGGTACAGGTCATCGCGAACACCAAATTGGTTGGTGTCGTTCACAGTCTGTGTTTTTCCAACACGAGTGCAATTTTGGCAAAAGGTCTCCCTAGGCGAGACAGGCCAATCAGCCGCTGTAACGCCGTTGAGCGACGAGTTTATCAAAGAGACTGATGACGCTCAAAGTAGCGGGCCTATTATGGCAGGGCAGCGTGCTTGAAAATTTTTTTCAGGGTTGTGATGGCGCGGTCCACATCGGGTTCAGTCAGGATATAGGGTGGCAGGAAACGGAGCACCGTGTCGTGGGTGCAATTGAAAAGCAGTCCCTCTTTGATTCCATCCAGCACGAATTGTTTGCAGGGCCACTCCAGTTCCACTCCGATCATCAGGCCCTGTCCACGCACTTCCTTGATAAATGAATAGGTATGCATGAGTTCGGTAAGCCTCATGCGGAAGTAGCCGCCGACGGAGTTGATTGACGGCAGAAGCTCTTCCAGAATGTCGAAGAACTCAAGCGCCACGCGACAGGCGAGCGGGCCTCCTCCGTAAGTAGAACCGTGCATACCGGATTTAATTGTTCCTGCCGCTTTCTCGTTAGCGATAATTACACCGAGCGGGATGCCGCAGGCCATTGGCTTGGCTGCAATAGCAATATCGGGCAACAAAACGGGATCGAGCAGTTGATAAGCAAAGTATGCGCCCGGACGTCCCACGCCGCACTGAATTTCATCAAATACCAGTAAGGCGTCAAACTGGTCAGCCAGTTTTCGGGCTTTCCGCGCAAAGTCTTCCGAGATTGGATTAATCCCGCCTTCACCCTGAATAAACTCAAGCACGATACCGCCGGTCTTTTCGTTGACTGCCGCTTCCAATGCCGCTACATCATTGCGCGGAACAAAACGCGGACCCGGGAGCAGAGGTTCAAAATCCTTCCGATATTTCGGTTGCCCGGTGATGGAGAGAGCGCCTAATGTGCGCCCGTGAAAAGAGTTTTCGAGCGTAACAATCTCCGTCTTGCCGCTGTTCTTAGCGTTTCCGTGCGAGCGGATCATCTTTAACGCACCTTCCATTGCCTCTGCGCCGGAGTTGCAAAAGAAACTTCGCTGCAAGCCGCTCACCTTGGCTAGCCGTTCAGCCAAACGACCCTGGTACTCGTGATAGTAAAGATTCGATGTGTGCAGCAAAAGGCCAGCCTGCTGTCGAATCACCTTGGTAATGCGGGGGTGCGCATAGCCAAGCGAATTGACTCCAATGCCGCTAATGAGATCGAGGTAGCGGTTTCCATCGAGATCATAAAGATAACAGCCTTTGCCGCGATGGAGTGCCAAGGGATAACGAGCATAATTCTGCAGCAGGTAATTGCTTTCAAGCTGCCTGATTTGATCGAAGGAAGAGGACACTTCCGTTTCAGCAGCGGGAAAAGTGGCGGACATGTATCTATGATACGGAGGAAGGCAAACGCGGTCGCGTACCCTGGTCTTACAGTGAAGCTATGAGGCACCGTTTCTTTGTTCTTCTTTGGGGGATTGCGGCGTTCACCCTTGCTTTCTCCGTGGGGGAAGCAGCGTGGCGGGAAGATGCGATAGGTTCCGTGCAGGACGTTTATAACGGAACGCTGACGCCTGACATACAGGTAAATACGTTCCGCCACATTGACAAACTATTTCCAACGCGCACAGTTTTGCATGGCGGGTCTGTTTATCCGCTTCCGAAAAGCAGTAGGATCTTGAGAAGTATTCCTTTCGTCTCCGGCGGCAGAAGGCATGATCTGTTTGACTATCTGTCGTTGAACCGGGTCAGCGGATTCCTGGTGGTTAAGGACGGCACCATCGTGCTAGAAGATTATGAGTTGGGCAATAACGATCAAACGCGGTGGGTGTCATGGTCGATGGTGAAGTCGATTAGCTCCACTCTGGTGGGAGCTGCCATTCAGGACGGTTATATTATCAGCCTCGATGACAAAGTAACCAAGTATCTGCCGAAACTGGCCGGTAGCGCCTATGGCGAGACAACGATTCGAAATGTGCTTCAAATGGCTTCTGGCGTGAGATGGGATGAGACGTATACGAATCCAAAGTCGGACCGGCGCAGGATGCTGGATTTGCAAGTAGCACAGAAGGGGGGAGCCATTCTTCAGTTTTTGGGGACTCTGCCGCGTGCGGGCGCTCCAGGGAGTATCTGGAACTATAGCACCGGCGAAACTCACCTGATAGGCGCTCTGGTCAGTGCCGCTGTGAAACGCCCCTTGGCGCAGTACCTTTCGCAGAAGATTTGGTCAAAGTTCGGGATGGAATCCGATGCGACCTGGTGGCTGGAATCGCCGGGCGGCTTGGAGGTAGGCGGTAGCGGTTTGAGTGCAACCTTACGCGATTATGGGCGATTTGGCGTGTTCGTTCTAAACGGCGGAATGGCCGGAAAGGAACGGGTAGTTCCCCCTGGCTGGTTTTCCGAAGCGGGAAGCCCCAAACGGGTCGGCAATCAACTTGTGAACTACGGCTATATGTGGTGGGTTGTCAACCCCTCCGAAGGGTCCATTCATCAGGGCGCGTTTGAGGCTATTGGCATTTTCGGTCAAGTGATCTACATCAATCCAAAGCAGCATATGGTGATTGTAGTGTGGAGCGCACGGCCCAAGCCGACAGGCTCAACGGCAATTAACGATGACGACTTCTTTGCGGCGGTTGTAGCGGCCTTGCAATCGTAATGTGCGCTTGTTTGCCCCGTTCTCGGAGCACCTGAGCTATTCTGTAGCGATGCAAGCACTCCAACCCGATCAAGCGCATTTCCTACTGCATGGCGTTTATCTTCCGGGACTCAAAAATGAACACCGTATTACCAAGAGCGTGATTGGAGCGATTCCACTCGATAAAGGCGACTATCGTCCGGACCAAGTTTCGAAAAGCGCGCTGGATCTGGCCTGGCACATTGTATCTTCAGAGATGCGTTTTATGTCAGTTCTACCCGCAGGCAAGTTCGATCCCAGCCCGAGACCTCGCCCGGACTCCATCCAAAACTCGGCGGACCTGACGAACTGGTACACAGACAACTTCCAGGCGCATTTCGAGGAGTTAACCAAACTTTCGAATGACCAGCTACTCAAGATCGTAGACTTTCGTGGAATGGTCCAGCTTCCTGCGGTGATGTACCTGGGCTTCCTGCTGCACCATTCGATCCACCATCGCGGACAATTATCAATGTATCTGAGACCGGCAGGAGCCAAGGTGCCGGCCATCTATGGTGAAAGCTACGACTCAGCGGAGGCTCGCAAGGCCAGTTCCCAAAACTGAAATCCATGCCTGAGACGCTTTCCTTATTTGATGAACCGCAGCCGGAACTGAAAGTGAAGTTGGGGAACAAGCTAGCGGAGTTGGCGGCTCAGAAGCTGTTTCTGGGCACCAGTTCCTGGAAGTATGAAGGTTGGCTGAACCAGATCTATACGCCGGAACGGTACCTCCTCCGCGGGCGTTTTTCGCAGAAACGGTTCGAACAGGAGTGCCTGGCCGAGTACGCCGAAACGTTTCCGGTAGTTTGCGGCGATTTCTCGTTTTATCAATTCCCTTCCCCTGAGTTCTGGCATAAGCTGTTCAGCGGCGTTCCACGAAGACTGCAGTTTGTGTTCAAGGTGCCGGAAGAGATTACTGTCTATACCTTTCCGAAGCACCCGCGCTACGGCGGTCGCGCCGGTTCCGCAAACTCCAATTTCCTGCGAGCGGATTTGTTTCAGGAAGCGTTTCTTGAGCCTTTGATGCAGTACCGGGATCGTGTGCCGGTGATCTTGTTTGAGTTCACCGCATTCGCCCGGAAAGTATTTGACAGTCCCGGTGAATTTGCTGAGCTTATG
>JAFAZU010000600.1 GCA_019239585.1 Acidobacteriaceae bacterium | reverse complement strand
GGCCAGACTCAATCCGGCGGTCATGCCAACTGTGGATGATCACTCTTCGCAGGAAAGTGGAAAGGTGCCATTCTAATTCTTGGCGGAAGTCTTCCTCCCGATGCGAGTAGGAACAGAAGAGGGAAAGCCGCATACCACACCCACAGTGTTTTTTATCATAGCCCTCCAGAGAGAGCCAATCCTACCGACGCTAGCGCGAGCATCACAACTGATATAGGTTTCGCTCAAGAACCGCTTCCGGTATAGAGGTCGGACGTCGACGGCTGGGAACGGATCGATTACAGCAGTGGTGCAGGTCCTTTCACGTCTAATGCCGCTCTCGCGGAGAGCCGTCTTCCGGTACCGAAATGATGACTCCATGCGGCCGGCTGCACCGCAGGCCAGGGCTAAATGAGGCTGAGGCAAACTGAGAAGGCAAAATGGCGAGCGCCTGGTGCATGGGACCCTGCTGTTCTTTCTGTTATCAGGGCATGATTACCAATTTGACCTCTGAATATTTAGCCGATCAGTGAATCCCCTTTGGTCCCCAAGTGGGGATTGCGGTAAAGTGCCGCAAGCATCATGATAAGGAATACGTAGTGTCATCCCGTGTGAGAGGCTCTCTACCGTTGTTTCCACTGATTAGGAAGCCAATCGGTCAGTCGGCTGCTGAGGACCAAAGGTAGATCAACTGTCCGGATCAAATATGGCTGTGGTACGGGATCAGCTTTTTAGTTCTTCTCTGATTTCGGCGGCTGCTTGTCTGGCTTCCTCCACGGCGCCGATGGGAAAGCTGATCGCTCCGACTTTCGGGTGACCGCCTCCGCCGTAACGTTCACAGATGGTCGCCAAGTTGTGCCGCAGCGGTTCGCGGACCCACGGATTGGAGCCGACCGAGACCTTGGTTCGAAAGCTCGATGTGGAAACCGATACCGTGTAGGCCGAATCCGGGAATAAGTAATAGGGAATGAATTTGTTGTACCCTTCAATTCCGTAATCCACCAAGTCGAAGTAGATGACGCCGCCTTCGCAACTGCCTACTTTCCGGATCACGTCGATGTTGCGCAGGTGAGTTTTGTGAAGCTGGTCATAGGTGGCGCGAATTTCCGGGTCGGCTACGATCTGTTCCAGACATTGGCTCTGCATGGCCACAATGATCTTCTGCACTAAACGGGATCCTCGGCTGCCTTCGATTACCAGGGTCAGTTTCATAGCCGGCGCTTTCATTTCCACGGCTGCTTCCGCGCTCTCGTACAGCGCGCCGTCCACAATATCGGCCCAGGTTACTAATTCTTCCAGGTCGGGCGCTTCAAATCCGTATTGCTGCCGCACTACCGTTGAAATGAACTTGGTGCAAGAGCGGAAACTCGGGTCCAGGAGTTTGCGTCCGGATGTGTCGTGACGGAAATGCTCGGCGTCTTCCGGGCTGAGAAACGCGCTTTGGTGATGATCGAAATACCAGGTTAGGTTGGGATGCGTCGCGTATTTAAAGTCAACAATAGCATTGACATCGCCGTCAAACAGACTGTCTTCGAACAGTTGATCGGCTCGATGGGCTAGGCCGGTGTAAAAAAATTCTGCACCCGGGTAAAATCTGCTTTGTAAGAAGCGTGATATGTATGCCGCCGAGGCTGCCCCATCAAAGCAGTGATCATGATAGAGGACTCGCACCTTCATCGATAGAAGTTAATCTCCAGAAAACCTCTTAGATTGCCTGACAAATGCGGGAAAAGCAAGTGATAAGCGATAATTAAGTGAAGCAAGTCGATTTTTCCTTGAGAGACCCGGTTAAAGAGCGCGCGGCAGTCGCCCTGTTTTGCGCGTGCCGTTGCACGCTCCGAGCCGGACTTCGTATCGTTAGTAGGGAACCCCGGAAACATGTTAAAAACCAAAGAAGAACGTCCAACGGATCTCAACCCACAGGAAACCTCTGAGTGGCTTGAGGCCTTAGATCAGGTCGTGGATGAGGCTGGTCCTGATCGTGCTACTTACCTGCTCCAACGGCTTTTGAACCGTGCCGCCGAATTCGGCGTTCCCCCTCCCCAGGCCCGTACGCCTTACCTGAATACGATTCCGGCTCATGAGGAGGTTCCTTACCCAGGCGACCGCGCTCTGGAGCGGCGCATTAAAAGTCTGATTCGTTGGAATGCGGCGGCTATGGTGGTTCGCGCCAACAAATACGACCCGAACATCGGCGGCCATATCTCCACGTATGCATCTTTGGCAACGCTCAGCGAGGTAGGGTTCAATCATTTCTTTCGCGGCAGCTATGACGGCGCGCCGGGCGATCTGGTTTATTATCAAGGGCATGCTTCTCCCGGCGTGTATTCGCGCGCCTTTATGGAGGGCCGTCTCTCCGAACAGCACCTGCTGAACTTCCGGCACGAACTGCGCGACACGCCAGGACTTTCGTCCTATCCGCACCCGTGGCTGATGCCCAACTTCTGGCAGTTTCCCACGGTGTCCATGGGTCTTGGCCCGATCAATTCTATCTACAATGCCCGGTTCCTGCGCTATTTGGAAAATCGTGAGTTGATTCCGCGCACGGATCGTAAAGTTTACGCCTTTTTGGGTGACGGCGAGATGGACGAACCCGAGTCGACCGGAGCATTACACGTAGCGTCGCGCGAGAAGCTGGACAACCTGATTTTTATCATCAATTGCAATTTGCAGCGTCTGGACGGGCCGGTTCGTGGCAACGGCAGCGTCATTCGGGAGTATGAAGGCATTTTCCGGGGAGCTGGCTGGAATGTAATCAAGGTTCTCTGGGGCAGCGACTGGGATGAGCTGTTTGCGCGTGATACTAGCGGTCTTTTGCTGAAGCGCATGGAAGAGTGCGTCGATGGCGAGTACCAGAACTTCAAGGCGCGCGGCGGCGCTTATGTGCGGAAAGAGTTTTTCGGCAAGTATCCGGAGCTGCTGAAGCTCGTGGAAGACAAGTCCGACGATGAGCTGGCGCGTTTGCGGCGCGGCGGCCATGATCCGGTCAAAGTCTATAACGCGTTCAAGCGCGCGAATGAGACCAAAGGTCAGCCCACTGTGATCCTGGCGAAAACCGTGAAAGGCTATGGTCTTGGCGAAGCCGGTGAAGGCAAGAACATTACTCACCAGCAGAAAAAGCTGAATGAGGAGGAGCTGTTCTACCTTGCGGGTCGGTTCGATCTCAACCTTCCCAAGGAACACATACAGTCCATTGCTTTCATTCGCCCGGAAGACAATAGTCCGGAAGTTACTTACCTGAAGAGCCGCCGCGAGGCATTGGGCGGCTATTTGCCGCAACGCGCTCCTAAGAAGATCACCCTGCAAGCGCCTTCGCTGGAAATCTTTCATGAGGCCACCGGCGGCTCGCGCGGGCGCGAAGCATCAACGACCAGCGGCTTTGTTTCCGTGCTGAAATCCCTGCTGAAAGTTCCGGAAATCGGCAAGTACATTGTGCCGATTATTCCTGACGAGGCGCGCACCTTCGGCATGGAATCCATGTTCCGCGAACGCGGCATTTATGCCAGCGGCGGACAGCTTTATAAACCAGTTGATAGCGAAGTTCTGATGTACTACAAGGAAGCGCAGAACGGCCAGATTCTGGAAGAGGGTATTACAGAAGCTGGCTCGATGGCTTCCTTTACCGCAGCGGGCACGGCTTACGCCAACCTGGGTGTGCCTACCATTCCGTTCTTCATCTACTACTCCATGTTCGGATTTCAACGCGTCGGCGACCTTATCTGGGCTTTTGCCGATTCGCGGGGAAAGGGCTTTTTGATCGGAGGCACAGCGGGCCGGACCACTTTGCTGGGCGAAGGTCTCCAGCATGATGATGGTCATAGCCACGTTCTGTCAAGCGTAGTTCCAACTTGCAAAAGCTATGATCCTGCCTTTGCTTATGAGATCGCGGTAATCGTGCAAAACGGCATTCGCCGCATGTACCAGGAGAATGAAGATCATTTCTATTACCTGACAGTTTGCAATGAGAACTATGCGCAGCCGCCGATGTCGGATGCGCCGAATCTGACAGAAGGCATTCTGCGAGGCCTTTATCTGTACAAACCTTCGGAAACCGGCGCCGCGCAAGTGACGCTTTTCGGTAGCGGCCCCATTCTGAATGAAGCTTTGAAGGCGCAGAAGATTCTGGCGGAGCAGTACGGCGTGGGCGCGAATGTTTGGAGCGTGACCAGCTATACGGAACTGCGCCGCGACGCGCTGACGGTGGATCGCTGGAACCGGCTGCACCCCAGTGAGCCGGAGCGCAAGCCTTACCTGCTCGAAGCACTAGGAGACGTGGACATGCCCATTATTGCCGCCACGGATTACATGAAGGCTGTCGCAGATCAGATCTCGCCCTGGCTGCCGGGTCGCTTAACGTCGCTCGGAACGGACGGCTTTGGACGGAGCGAAAATCGGGAACACCTCCGAAGATTCTTTGAAGTGGATGCGGCTCATATTGCAGCGGCGGCGCTTTCCCGGTTAGCGCGTTGGGGACGCTTCGACCAAAACCGAGCGAAGCAAGCAATTACAGAGATCGGTATTCAGGCAGACAGCATTGATCCAGCGTTGCTCTAACAGCTAACTATTATCTGAGTTTTACCTATAACTTCTCCTGCGTGCTCCTTGTAACCGCCTCAGCAAGCACGTACGTCTTCAGGTGTATAAGTCTCGTGCGGGCACTTACCGCAGGTTGATTGCTTACTGCTATTGAGTTAGTGCTCAACTGTCGTACGATGCCGCGCTCACAACAAATTTGGAGGAGAAGTGGTTTTGAAATTCGTTCGTTTAGCAGCGCCATTCGTGTTTGCGCTGTGTTTCAGTAATCAATTTGCACAAGCTCAGGCCGATTTTGACGTGCATTTTGGCGTGGGAACTGCCCAAGCCAGCTCCAGTGGACAGGCAATTGACACCTTTAATACTGGTAACTATCTCAGCACACCGAAGTTAGTCGGCACGTTCGGCAAAGTAGGTGCTGATATCATGCTAACGCCTCATTTCGGCATTGGAGGTCAAGCGGACTTGCGTTTCTCACAAGGTAGTTACGCAGGTTTGAATTACCGTCCGGTGTTCTACGACTTCAATGCGATTTACGCGCCGCTGCGAGCCGACAAAAAGATCGTTCCGGAGTTCCAAGGAGGGCTTGGCGCCGTTAGCTTGAAGTTTTATTACCCGCAACAGTATTGCGATGCTTTTGCCGGCTGTTCGAGCAGCAACACTTATCTTGAGAGTTCCAATCATTTTCAAGTTCATATGGCAGCAGGGGTTCGGTTCTACCTTACGCCCCACCTCTTCATCCGGCCGCAGATTGATGCCCGCTATGTAAACAACTTTTTCCAGTTCGGAAGCAACTGGGTACCGGAGTACAGCGCATCAGTCGGCTGGAGCTTCGGTTCACACGAAAGATAGTCGTTAGCTACAAAAGCCCTGGGACTGCTTCCAGGGCTTTTGTTTTATTAATAGGAGCAGCATGAGATTCCTGTAAAGGAGTGTTGACACCTCCTATTCGGTACAATGCTGTCCATGCTGTCCCTAGACCGTTGTCTTCGGATCGTAATACCGGGAGGCACAGGACAGGTCGGCAACATTCTGGCGCGGCATTTTCATGAGACAGGACATTGTGTGACGGTTATCGGCCGCCATCCGAAGCCTGCCGAATGGGCTGTTCTGCGATGGAACGGACAAGATCTCGGATCTTGGACGGAAGCGATAGACGGATCTGACGTGGTGATTAATCTTGCCGGGCGCAGCGTCAATTGCCGCTACAATGCCGCTCATCAGCGCGAAATCAAGAATTCCCGGGTCCTTACAACCGGATTGGTCGGCAGAGCTATCCAGGAGGCCGCGAAGCCTCCGGCGCTCTGGCTGAATGCCAGCACGGCTACTATCTACCGTCACAGCCTCGACCGTCCTATGGACGATTTGACGGGAGAACTGGGCGGGGATGAGCCGGAAGCGCCCGCGAAATGGCGCTTCAGTGTTGATGCGGCAAAGAGTTGGGAGCAGGCGTTTTTTGCGGCGGACACGCCCCGTACGCGCCGGGTTGCTATGCGAAGCGCGATGACGATGAGCCCCGATGAGGGCGGCGTATTCGATGTTCTCCTGCGTCTAGTGCGGTTCGGGGTGGGCGGCAAGGCTGGATCAGGACATCAGTATGTGTCATGGATTCATGACGTGGACTTTATTCGCGCTGTCGAGTTTCTGATTACTCATGAGGAGCTCGGAGGCGCCGTCAATCTTTCATCTCCCTGCCCGGTCACGAACAGCAGTTTTATGTCCTGCCTGCGCCGCGCCTGGTGTACCAGCTATATCGGCCTGCC
>JAFAZU010000578.1 GCA_019239585.1 Acidobacteriaceae bacterium | reverse complement strand
TGTTCTGATGCTGAAGCGGTTAGGTGTGGAGGCCGATATCGCCAATAATGGAGCCGAGGCCCTCCAAGCGATAGAGTCGGCCCATTATCGACTTGTCCTAATGGATTGCCAGATGCCCGAGATGGACGGATTTGAGGCGACGCGCCGCATCCGCACTCAGAACGGATATGGTGCTACAGTGCCAATTATCGCTATGACTGCCAATGCTTTTGCAGAGGATCGCGAAGCGTGTCTGGCGGCGGGAATGAATGACTATCTTCCAAAGCCAGTCCGCGAGGGGGAGTTGCGTTCGAAAATGGAACAGTGGCTGCGATGGGGCGAACCGGCGCTGGTTTAATTTGATATGGCCGATCCTGCTACAATCAGCGGCGTGTCTGTATTCGCTCCTGAAGTTACCCCCGGCGCTGAGCATTTGAAGCAGTTAATCCGCGAAGTCCCAGATTTTCCGAAACCCGGCATCAATTTTTACGACATCACGACGCTGTTAAAGGATAAAACCGGTTTTAAAGAAACGATCGATCTGCTGCAACAGCATTACCGGAGTGTTCCGGTTGATGTCGTGGTCGGAATTGAGGCTCGTGGTTATTTCTTTGCTCCCGCGATGGCGCATGCGCTGGGAGCGGGCTTTGTTCCCGTGCGGAAGCCGAAAAAGCTGCCATCGGCTGTCCGCAGCATTGAGTACGCCCTGGAGTATGGAACCGATCAATTGGAAATCCATTCGGACGCGATTGAAGACGGTCAGCGGGTTTTGATTATTGATGATGTGCTGGCGACCGGCGGTACCGCGAGTGCGGTGGCTCGTCTCGTTGAGCAAAGTGGGGGGAAAGTGGCCGGTCTTGGATTCGTAATTGAGCTTACTTTTCTGAACGGGCACCAAAAACTCGCCGGTTACGACGTATTCTCGCTAATTCGCTACTGATGGTGCGGGTTACTGTTCCATCACTGGCCAAGCTCAATCTCGACCTGCGCGTTCTTTACAAGCGGACGGACGGCTATCACGAACTGCGGACCATCTTTCAGACCATCAGCTTGCGGGACACCATCACAATCGATTTTGAGCCTGCCAGACGTTGTCGCATAGAACTGAACAGTTCAGTCGATATACCCGATAACCTGATCGTTCGCGCTGCGAAGCTCGCTGCCGATGAACTGAAGATACGGGCGAACCTCCGCATTTCCCTGAAGAAAAAAATTCCGATGGGGGCCGGTCTGGGAGGCGGATCGAGCAACGCCGCTGCAGTTCTCATTGCCTTAACGGCTTTGGCTGGAAAACAGGTTTGTATGCCGGAATTGATCCGCCTGGGGGAACAACTGGGCAGCGATGTGCCTTTTTTCTTCTATGGCGGCACGGCGCTGGGCATAGGAAGGGGAACAGAGCTGTATCCCCTGCCGGATCAACCACTACGTTTTGCCGTGATTATATCGACGGGTGTACATGTGTCAACGGCGGATGCGTACCGCGTACTCGACCGAAAGGCTCAACATGAAGGAAATCAGAATGTTACGAATGCGTTGACTTCACCGGCTGAGTCTCATATCCTAAGAGAGTTTCAGGCAGTTGCCTTCAACTTAAATCGGCCGGATTTCCGTGACCTCCCATTCGTAAACGACTTTGAAAAACCTGTTTTTGCTATGCACCGGAACCTCGCAGTCGCCGTGCAGAAACTCCGGCAGTTGGGAGCGCAGGCAGCCCTGATGACCGGGAGCGGTTCGGCTATTTTTGGAATTTTTGGAACTGCAGGTGAAACCGAAGTTGCCCGACGGCAGTTTCCTCCAGGTTCTGCCTTTCCAGTGCGTTTTGTTTCCCGACGGCAGTATGACAGTCTGTGGCGGAATGCTTTAGGCTCTGCTGCTACTGCCATGTGCATTAGGGATTAGTAATATTTATTAAATATTAATAAGTTTAATAGGATGTCATCCGCTCCCAAACCTGCTAGATCATTATTTACTGAATATAAAATTTTTTCCGGCACCGCTAATCCCGCGCTAGCGAGTGATATTTGTAGAGCCTTGAACGTTCCTCTGGGCGAGACTATGATCAAGTGCTTTGCCGATGGTGAAACGCACCTGCAGATTCAGGAGAACGTGCGTGGCGCAGACGTATTTCTCGTCCAGCCGACTTGCAGCCCCGTGGATCACCACCTAGTAGAACTACTATTGATGATCGATGCTTTTAAGAGAGCTAGTGCGGAACGCATCACGGCAGTGTTACCCTATTATGGGTATGCCCGACAGGACCGGAAGGACCGGCCGCGCATGCCGATCTCTGCGAAACTGGTAGCAAGCTTGATCGAACGAGCAGGGGCCAGTCGTGTGCTGGCGCTTGACCTGCACGCAGCGCAGATTCAAGGTTTTTTTGATATTCCGGTCGACCATCTGTTTGCCGCGCCGGTGATGGTGGAGTATTTCAAAGGCCGGTTTAATCGTCAGGAATTAACGGTGGTTTCGCCGGACGCGGGCGGTGTGGAACGTGCCCGTTCGTTTGCAAAGCGGTTGAATTGCCCGCTGGCGATTATCGATAAGCGACGGACGGACGTGAATGTGGCCGAGGTGATGAATATTATTGGCAATGTTCACGGCAAGCATTGTTTGATAGTGGACGATCTGGTGGATACGGCGGGAACGTTAGTTAAAGGCGTGGAAGCGCTTCTGGGCGCAGGCGCGAAGTCTGTAACGGCCTGCGCGACGCACCCGGTCTTGTCAGATAATGCGGTGGAGCGCATCAACGCTTCGCCCTTGGAAGAATTAGTGGTGACGGACTCGATTCCGCATGTGGCGCAGTCGGAGCAGTGCCCGAAGCTGCGGACGCTTTCAGTAGCGCCGCTACTGGCGCGGGCCATCCAGTCGATTCACGAAGGCGGCTCGATTAGTACGTTGTTTGTATAGGTTTTAACCAGTAGGTGAAAGATGGTAAAAGGTTTTACGATTCCCGCCGAATCTCGTGATTCGCGCGGCAAGAATGCAGCGCGGCGGCTACGGGCGAACGGCTCGGTGCCTGCCGTCGTGTACGGCGGTCAGGCAGGTCCGGCAGCGGTGGCCGTCAGTCCGAAAGAGCTGACAAAGGTTTTAAACAGCAAAACGGGCCATAACACGATTTTCAATTTAAGCATTACCGGCCAGGAAGACACGCCGGTGATGATTGTGGATTGGCAGTATGACCCGATTAAGGACACGCTGCTGCACGCTGACTTGAAGCGCATTGATCTGAACGTGCGGATCAGCGTGAAAGTTCCGGTTGTAACGCAGGGTGATCCGAAAGGGGTTAAACTACAGGGCGGTATTCACGAGATCGTGACCCGCGAAGTGGAAATTGAGTGCCTTCCAAACGATATTCCCGAGCAGTTTACCGTGAACGTCTCGGAATTGATGGTAGGGCAGAGCATTCGCGCCGGTGATATTCCGATGGGCGGCTCCATTCGATTGTTGAGCCCGCCGGATGCGGTGGTCTCGCACGTAGTTTCCTTGAGGGCGGAAGAAACGACGACGGCGGAAACGGGCGGCGCGGCTGCGCCGAGCGCGGAGCCGGAAGTCATCAAGAAGGGCAAAAAGGAAGAAGAGGGCGCTGCCGAAACTTCCAAGAGCGAAGCGAAAAAGAAGTAAGACTTTCGCGTTTACCTTGGCATGTCGGAGGGCTCAGGGGCGCTGCCTGCTTCTTCGGGCGAACCGGAAGTGCAAGTCCACTGCATTGCGGGGCTGGGGAATCCGGGCAGCCGCTACGAACGCACGCCCCATAACGTCGGTTTCTGGGTATTGGACGAATTAGGGAAGCGTTGGGGCATTCGCATTTCGAAAAGCGAAAGCGAAACTCTGACGGGCAGCGGCAAAATCAGGAACAAAGACGTGATCCTGGTGAAGCCGCAGACATTTATGAACCTTTCAGGGGTGGGGATCAGCGCGGTGCTGCGCTACCGCAAACTGACTAGCCAGAACCTGATTGCCGTTTATGACGAACTTGACCTGCCTTGGACCGCTCTGCGGATCAAAACAGGCGGGTCAGCGGCTGGACACAATGGTGTCAAGTCGATTATCAGTGCATTGAAGACGGATGTTTTCACGCGGGTGCGGGTGGGTATACGCCCGGATCACCCGGTCAAAGATGCCGCCGATTATGTTCTCGCTCCTCTGGAGCGGGAATTAGCAGCCGACGTAGAGGAGATGGTGTCGTATACCGCAGACGCTGTTGAATCGATCGTTGCCGAAGGCGCCAGTAGGGCCATGACGAAATTTAATCGTCGCGCTCGAGGCATACAAAAAGAGGATTCATGAGAATTTACGAGGAGTTGTTCATCGTTCGTCCGGACGCCACTGATGAAGAAGTGGACCCGGTGATTGAACAGATCAGAAACGTGGTGACCCATGCGGGCGGCACGCTTGACAAGACGGAAAAATGGGGCATTCGCAGGCTGGCTTACCGCGTGGCGAAGCATGAAGAAGGGCAGTATATCCTTCTGCAATTCACAGCCGGAGCAGAAGCCG
>JAFAZU010000513.1 GCA_019239585.1 Acidobacteriaceae bacterium | reverse complement strand
AACTCGCCCTTCCGGATTCAGGTTGTTGCCCGAATTGGGGAAGAGGACTGCACACGAAGACTTCCGCCCTTGTTGGAGCAGCAGGTTGTTGATGAAGTCATTTTCGACGTGGACAGCAGGGTACTTCCCAGCTTGGAAGAAGTTTTTCTCCAGTGCGACGAGGAAGGCATTCGTACGCGCGTCGCTGTCGATTTTTTCCCGCATGTCAATAGCGAAATTACCCTGGACCGCGTGGGCGACGCCCCGCTGCTAACCTTTTCCGCCGCTCCGCTGGACGATCTTCGCCTGCTCTTAAAGCGCCTCTTTGACATTGTTCTTTCCGCCGCTGCTCTCGTGGTTCTTTCTCCCTTTTTCGCTTTTGTTGCGATCACCATTAAACTGACCTCACCCGGACCGGTTATTTTCCGCCAATTGCGCTGCGGTCTGAATGGGAGGCGCTTCACCATGTATAAGTTCCGGTCGATGGTGGAAAACGCGGAGGGCATGAAGCCCGATTTCGAGCACCTCAGCGAGCGCGAGGTGGCTTTCAAGCTTTCCAATGACCCGCGCGTGACTCCCTTCGGGCGCTGGATACGGAAGTTCTCCATTGACGAGTTCCCGCAGCTTTATAATGTCCTGCGCGGTGACATGTCCATTGTCGGACCACGTCCGCCCGTGCCGGAAGAAGTAGACCGCTACGAGCGCTGGCAGCGTCGCCGCCTCCGCATGCGACCCGGTCTCACTTGCTTATGGGCCGTCTCCGGCCGCGACCGCATTGACTTCAATACATGGATGCGCCTGGACATTTCCTACATCGAAAACTGGTCCTTGCAGCTTGACTGGTCCATTATCCTGCGGACTATTCCGCACGTGCTGGCCGGAAAGGGCGCGCATTAGACCTCGTTAGCCAGAAATTACAACCATGCACCTGATCCCAACCAATGAAGAAGTGATCGCCATGCTCCGCCAAACCGGAGCTTTGCGCGAGGGTCACTTCGAGTATCCGACCGGCATGCACACGGATGAATACCTGCAGGTTGCGCTCGCCTTCCGCTACTACGAATTCGCCAAGATTCTCAGTGTGGGCCTCAGCCGCCGTCTTCGCGCCGACCCCGAGATCCGCGCCATGATTAAGAACCTGTCCATTGTCTGCCCCACCACGGGCGGTCTTCCTATTGCTTATGGCGTTTGCGAAGCGCTGCGCGCCCATCAGGTGTACTGGGCAGAAAAAGAGACGGATGAGACCCCTATGCACTTCCGGCAATTTGTGGAACCTGCAAAGGGCGAAAGGGTTCTGCTGGTAGATGATATCCTGCGCTCCGGACGCCGTTTTACTGAACTTCGCAACTTGCTGGAGTCAAAGGGCGCGGAGGTGGTCGGTTTGGCTGTGGCCGTTTACCAACCGAACCCGACCATTGCCAGCTTCGGCAATCTACCGATCTTTTACCTGGCTAAGATGAGTGCCGTTTACTACAGCAACGCCGACTCCTGCGACCTTTGCCGACAGGGCGTGCCGGTCGAGAAGGTTTAGTTCAGCGGTTTGCATCTGGACGGAACCTTTCTTTTCTTTACAACCGGTCACTCTCGTTCCCGGCACTGCAGTGCGGACCGAATCAAACGGAGCACACGGGAATCTGATAAAGGTGCCCTCCTTTCGCTCCTTGATTCTGCACCACGGCTACCCTTTCCTGTTCTGCTATATCCTTGCCGTACAGGCCGGTGTTCCCGTACCGTCCGATCCTGTCCTGCTGATTATGGGCGCGGCGGTTGGTGATGGCCGTTACTCGTTTGGTCTCGCTCTCCTGACAAGCGTAAGCGCGGCCACCCTCGGTGATCTGATCTGGTACGAATTGGGCCGGCTGCGGGGCCGTTCCGTACTTGCTCTTCTGTGTAAGTTTGCTCTCGAACCGGATACTTGCGTCCGTAAGACCGAGCTGGGCTTCATGAAGCGAGGAGCATGGAGCTTCCTGTTCATCAAGTTCGTTCCCGGCATGAGCCTCCTTTCCGTGCCTTTAGCTGGAACAATGAAAATGCCGAGGTGGCGATTCCTCCTGGCCGATGCCGCCGGATCGGCGCTTTGGTGTACCGCTTACCTCTCCGCCGGCGCCCTTTTCCGCCGTCAGGTTAATGAAATCGTCATTCGTCTTGGCTTGTTCGGCCAGCGCGCAGGATTCGTCTTAGCTCTTCTTTTAACTGGATATGCAGCTTGGCGTTATTTTCAGCGCTGGCGCTTCCGTCGGCAGTTACGTAT
>JAFAZU010000497.1 GCA_019239585.1 Acidobacteriaceae bacterium | reverse complement strand
ACGACGCCGGCCCCGGGCCCGCATGCCGTGCGGCTGCATCAACTGCTGCACGCGCTGCTTGCCGACCCGGATACCCTGCCGTTTGAGTTGTCTCCAGATCCGGGGCCAACCATAAGCGCCCCGCGTTTCCGTATGCACCGCGCGAATGTGCCCCCGCAACACCTCTTCGCTCAGAGGTCGGCGCGGCGTCATGGTGTGCTGACGGCCAAAGGTGCCGGTTCCGGCGAATCAAGGCGTACTTCATCTTGGGCCCTTGGCGAAGTACGCCGTCGCTTTTCCCAAGAGGTCGCGCTCCATTTTGACCTGCGCCAACTCGGCCCGCAAGCGGCTAATTTCCATCTGCTCGGCGCTGACCGTGCGGCTGCCGGCCGCATCCTGGAGCCGACCTTCTCGTTGCGCTTTGACCCCGTTGAACAGGCTCTGTTCGGCGATGTTTAACTGGCGGGCGGCTGCTCGCATGCTCTGTCCCGACTCGACCAAGCGCACGGCTTCTGGTTTAAACTCCAAGCTGTATTGTGCCCGTGCTGTGTTCCTCCTCTCTGTCCTCCTTGCTCCTTTCTACTCTCTCAGCAAGGGATACGTTTCAGACGGGCAAGCTCAGAATGCAATTGCGATCTGATGAGAATCTCCAAAGGTGCCCCACCCTTGGCATACAATCCACGTGTGAAGAGGCTCACTCTCGTTAGGACACGTTAGCTCGGCAATTCGAGTGTTTATCAGGCGAGTGACCCGCAAATAAAGCTTTTTGTAAGCTGTAAATTTCTCTCCCTCGCCGATCCTTTGCTTGAAACTGGCCGTAATTCGGTACTCATGACCAGGGGACAGCGGAGCCGATACTTCTGATCTAGCAGTGTAGACAAGACCACGCCGCCATTGAGCCATCTCAGGCAGAAACATACCGTTATTTCCAGGTTGAGAAAAGTCCGGTATAGCAGCAAATTACTTTAGCATTCGGCATCCATATATTTTGGAAGTATCACAATGATTCGGATACCCATGCTCCGAGGGAGCATATACTTTGCCCTGGCGATCTCGCTAGTGCTCGGTCAAGCTGTTGATACCAGTGATCGGGATTATTGGAACAGCAAATTCAAAGACCCTAATACGCAGTTTAATCGCCAGCCAAGCCAATTACTTGTTGATGTGGTGCGGAATCGAAAACCCGGATTAGCCATTGATCTCGGTATGGGCGAGGGCCGTAATGCGATTTACCTCGCACAGCACGGATGGCAAGTAACGGGCGTAGACCTTTCGGATGTGGCTGTCGCACAGGCTAAAAAGAGGGCCGCTGCGCTTCAGGTGAATCTTACTGCAGTTGTCGACGGACTCGACCACTACGATTTCGGAAAAGATAAATGGGACCTAATTGCTCTCTTCTACTTGCACGCTTGGTATCACAATGTGAAACCGGAAAGCGTACAGCGCCTTTTTAACGCGCTCAAGCCCGGCGGGGTGCTCGTAATAGAAGGCTTTGCCGGCAAAGAGAGTTTTCTGTTCCAGCCGAACGAACTGTTGCGCGACTTCTCGCAGTTACGAATTCTACGTTATGAGGACGTCGAAGACGAGGCGGACTGGGCACCGAGCCGCCGCAGCCACCTCATTCGCTTCGTGGGGGAGAAGACGCGATAACCCGCAGGGCTGTAGGACCTTAGCAGAATAAAGCGCCAACAATAAGCTTACGCCTTAGCGGCGGCGCTGAAACTGGATACAGCGGCCTGCTCATCGTCGAAGGCCGCGAAAATCGTGTGAAGCTTAGTGATTTGCATCAGGTCTTTCATCTTGCCTTGCAGATGCAGCAACTTTACCGAACCGCCCTGGTTGGTCGCGGTGGTGTAAGCGCCTACCAGCTCGCCCAGCCCGGCGCTGTCAACATAGCTGACGCCGCCCATGTTTAAAAGAATGTTCTTGTGTCCCTGGGCGAGAAGGGAATTCAGCTCATCTCGCAAGATGCCGGTGTTTTCACCCAGAGTGATTTTTCCGTTCAGATCCAAAATTGCCACATTGCCGATGTTTCGTGTTTTTGCCGTGAGTGCCATGATAGCTCCTGCGCCTTAAAGGCTTCCGTCGTAAGGGTTTTATTCTAACGCACAAAAATGTAATACGCCTGCAATAAAGCAGGCGTATGCAGTATATCAATCAGCCGCTAGACTAAGGGCATGAAGTTGGGTATTGATTTCGGAACGAATCGCATTGTGATTGCGGCGGCGGATCGCGGCAACTATCCGCTGATTTCGTTCGAGCTTCCGGATGGTTCTGCCGCCGATTGGTACCCGTCGCTAGTGGCTCTTCGCGGCGACGAGCGACGTTATGGGTGGGATGCCTGGGACACGCAAGCCGACCGGTCATGGACAGTTGTTCGCTCTATCAAGCGGCTGCTCGAAGATGCCGGGCCGCACACAACCCTGGATCTGGGCGAGCAAAAGGCGTCTTTAATGGAATTGCTGAGGGGTTTAACAAAGGCTTTAGCGGCCAGCCTGCGGGAAAAATCGACATTGCCGCTTTCGGCCGGAGAAAAGTTCGAAGCTGTGCTGGGCGTCCCGGCGAACGCTAATACAAATCAGCGATTTCTCACTGTGGAGGCGTTTCGCGCGGCGGGTTTTCAGGTACTTGGAGTTCTGAATGAACCGAGTGCAGCCAGCATTGAGTTTGGACACCGACAACGCCAGACGAAAGCGCGGAGTGAAACGATTCTGGTATACGACTTGGGCGGCGGAACATTTGACGCCTCGCTGGTGACGCTCAATGAAAAAGTTCATCATGTAGTTGCCTCAGAAGGCATCCCGACAATTGGCGGCGATGATTTCGATCAAATCCTGGCGGATTTGGCGCTGGAGGCGGCAAATACTGACCCGGCGCAGCGCGATGCGCTTTCGGCGGGAGCGTGGTTCCGCCTGCTGGATGAATGCCGGACGAAAAAGGAAGCGATTCACCCCAATACGCGGCGGATCTCGGTTGATCTAGAAATTGCCAATCCCGAGTGGACAAGCGTGACCGTGCCCATTTCCGCCTTCTATGAAAAAGCCAAGCCGCTAGTCGAAGAAACGGTGAGCGCCGTCGAGGATTTGTTGACAAAAACCGGGAATTCACAGCTGGAGGCACTTTACCTGACAGGAGGCGGCAGCGAGCTTCCGCTCGTAGCGCGTGTGCTGCGCGAGCGCTTTGGAAAACGGGTGCGCCGGTCCGCTTATGCTCGGTCGGCTACAGCAATTGGACTTGCGATTCAGGCAGATCAGCCCGGAACGTATCGCCTTTCCGAACGTTTGGCGCGATACTTCGGCGTTTGGCGGGAAGCTGATTCCGGTTCCCGCATCGTGTTTGATCCTCTGTGGGAAAAAGGTTTGAGCCTGCCTTCGCCCGGTGAACCTTCTTTGACGACACATCGGGTTTATTCGCCGGTCCACAATATCGGGCATTTTCGCTATCTGGAGTGCAGCCATCGTGCGGCGGACGGCGCTCCCAACGGTGATGTGACGTTCTGGGACGAGATCCGTTTTCCGTTTGATCCGGCGTTGAAGGAAGTCAGGGATCTGAGCGCGTTAGCAGTAACCAACCGAGATGGCAATGGAGAGCAGGTCGTGGAAGAGTTATACGAGTGCGACTCGGGCGGCTCTATTTCCGTGACGATCGCTAATCGATCCAGCAACTACTCGCAAAAATTTCAACTGGGCCACTGGTCCGGGCGTGAAACCTCGGTTAAACCGAGAGGGCGCAGGCAGAAAACTGGAGGTGCGGCTGGTTAGGTTTACAGGGGATATGCTCAAACGGCAAGTTCGCCGCGATATTTCATCTCCCTCAAATGAAATTTTACTTTTATGGCAAGGGGTCCTGATTCTGTGGAGAATGTAGCTACACTGGCTTCCGTCAGGTCCAGAAATTGGCGAAGAAAGCCGAAGTAGACCGAGGAAGTATCGTTCGGGTCCTGGTAGACTTCACCCGGCTGGATGGGATCGCCGCGTTTTGCCTGAAGCGACGTTTGCTCCTTCAATTCTGCAGAAGGATCGGTGGCCGAGTTTGAAACTCCCTGTTCGCTGCCGGAAGAAGCAATCGGCAAGCCGGAAACCTCGATCACATAATGATCGTTCAGTGATGCCGGCAGCTTCAGCTTCATGGCCTGCAGCATTGGTTTCGCGCTGACCCAGCGGACCACGACCGGGAACTTAGGTAAAGTCGAAGCTGTCGTCCGACTGCTCCCTCCACCCATGCGGCCTCGGCGCCCGGAAACCGTGCTGGGACCGGCTAGACTTGAATTGTTATTACTCAACATGGCAAGTGTTTGCTTGGCCCAGGGGGACTCCGTGGTCAATTGCTGAATCTCGGAAGAAGTCCAGGCGGAAGGTTCCTCCTTGTCCCAGAAGTGTGTGCTGCCAAACCCAGAGACAAGATCTGTTACCGTACAACAAGCCACACTAGCCAGCAAGATCGATCGTCTTGTGAAGGCGTCCGAAAAGTTCAAGGTCGGCATGTCGCGGAAAGATTAACGGACGTGCGGCTGGCCCGTATTGTTACAGCCCGCGCCGGCTCTGGCATCTGATACCTCGCACAATGGTAACTTCTTCTTGATTGCGCTCGTCATGGCTCCGCCGCTTCATCCGGTGCGTACGTTCTTGTCGCCGGACAGCACCCTCGGCTTTGGAATCAGCGACTACGTCGAGTTCGTAGCAACGTTGCTATTAGCCGCACTAGTTCTGCTTTGGGCCACGGCGAAGTTAACGACGTATCGTGTTCGTGAAAGTTCCATTGGATGGCTGATCTTCATTGCCGCTCTTCCCATTGCACTGCGATTGGTTCTCTTACCGCGATACCCACCCCCGGTTCCGAGCGGAGCCGATGATTTCAGCTACCTGCTTTTAGCCGACACGCTGCGTCATTTCCGATTGGCAAATCCTGCTCACCCGTTCCCCCACTTCTTTGAACAGGTCTTTGTATTGCAGCAGCCCACCTATAGTTCTATGTACGCTTTGGGGCAAGGGCTCGTGTTAGCGCTTGGGTGGCTGATCTTCGGACATCCTTGGGCGGGAGTCCTGTTGTCGGTCGCTGCTCTATGTGGCGGATGTTATTGGATGCTACGGGCCTGGACCTCCCCGAATTGGGCCTTGGCGGGTGGCCTGCTAGCTGTTTTCGAATTTGGTCCGCTCAGCTACTGGACCAATTGCTATTGGGGCGGAGCTGTTTCAGCTACAGCCGGTTGTTTGGTATTTGGAGCTTTGCCGCGCATTCGCCATTGCGGCCGGACGCGGGATGCTGCTCTGTTGGGCCTCGGCTTGGCAATTCAGCTACTAACGCGTCCTTTTGAATTTTGTTTTCTTCTTTTGAGCGTTCTGGTGTTTTTTCTGCCCGCATTGAGGAGTCCTGCCAATTGGAAAAGCGCACAGCGAGTCGTGACAGTGGTTTGCCTTTTTTTATTCGTGTCCGGCGCTTTGATGTGCCTGCATAATCAACGCGTCGCAGGCAGTTGTACCACTCTCCCTTACATGCTCTCCCAATACCAATACGGCACTCCGCCGACCTTCACAGTACAACCCAATCCAGTACCTCACCGGAAGCTGAATGAGGAG
>JAFAZU010000486.1 GCA_019239585.1 Acidobacteriaceae bacterium | reverse complement strand
GCATGAGAATTCGCGAAATGAGTTTTGTAGGCGGACAATAACCGCAAGAAAAATCAAAACAGGGAAAACCCAAGGACACAAACCATGATCTCCATTCGTACCAACGTGGACTCAATCCACGCACAACAAAACCTCAGCACCAACTCGATGTTCCAGAGCAAAACGATTCAGCAGTTGACCTCCGGTTATCGAATCAATAACAGCGGCGACGATGCTGCCGGGCTTGCCATTGCCAACAGCTACCGCAGCAGCATCACCGAACTGACTCAGGGCGTGGCTAACGGCAACGACGGCGTCAGCCAGTTGCAAATCATCGACGGCGGACTGAACAACATTTCCACCATTCTGGACCGCATGAAGACGCTTGCTACCCAGTCTGCTTCCGGCAGCTTTACTGGCGACCGCAATACTCTGAACCAAGAGTATCAGCAGTTAGGCGCTGAAATCACGCGTCAAGCGAGCAACGTCAATCTGAATGCCGGTGGTACCAACAACAATATAATGAATGTTTATATTGGCGGAGCCAGCAACTCGAATAATGCGGGCATCTCCGTGGATCTCAGCGGCGTAACGAGCGCGGTCGATGCGGCCAGCCTCGGCTTGGCCAGCACTCAGGTGAACGGCGGCGGTGTCGGCTTTAACAACAACACCCAGGTGCTCACCACGCCGAACGCTACGTTTCTCACGGGCACTTCGGCCAACAACCAAACGTTCACTTTTAACGTGTATGCAAACGGTAGCGCGCAGACAGTAACGGCCACGGCGCACGCCAGCGCAAATGGCGTTTCCCTCAGCGGCGTTCTGGCGGACTTAAATGGGCAGTTGAGCCAATATGGAATTACTGCGGGGGTTGATACCAACGGCAAACTGCAGTTCAGCGGAGCTAATGCTTTCACGGTTAAGGATAATGGTTCATCGGCAACGAATAAGTTAACCAGTGAAACGGCGGCAGCTGACGTGTTAGCCCAAAATACTGCCGACTACAGCATTGCCGGGGGAACTTGGGCTGCGCTGGGAGCAGGTCATACGGAAAATTTAACCTTCCAAACCTCCGGCGGCTCAGTTGTTGTTAATTTGACTCACGCCAACGGCGATACGCTGGCTCACACAATTAGCGCGATTAACGCGCAGACCGCAGCGAGTGGAATCTACGCAGTGGCGAGCGCTGATGGAACCACCGTCTCTTTCCAAAGTGCTAACAGCTTCTCAGTATCAGCGATTGCATCTAACGCCGGCGAGGGTGTCTACGGGCAAACAAGCGCTACCTCCTATACCTCTACAGCGCCTTCTGCCGCGACCGGTGCCGCCAACGCGCAAACTGCAATTAGCTCCATCGACAATGCCGTCCACGCGCTCGGTCTCATCCAGGGCCGCGTCGGCGCCGGTGAGAACAAGTTGCAGTATGCAATCAGCCTCGCTCAGTCGCAGATTTCCAGCTTCTCGACTGCGGAAAGCCAGATCCGCGACGCGGACGTAGCGGCGGAAGCTGCCAACCTGACCAAGTCTCAGGTGCTCCAGCAGACCTCGATTGCCGCCATGGCGCAAGCGAACGCAGAACCGCAATCCGTTCTCAAGCTCCTCCAATAATGGAGCAGGAGTTAAGGAAAAATCTGAGGGCCAGTTCTTCTTGAATTGGCCCTCTATTCATTAAGGAAGATTTTTATGGCATCAACCAGTTCCACCAGCCCAACAGCGTTTACAGGCAGTAGCTCCTATTCAGCAGATCTCCAGAACGCTATCACCCGCGCCGTAGGGTTTGCGTCCCTGCCTTTGCAAGTACTGCAGAACAAACAAAACGACGCAACCGATCAGCGGACCGCTCTCCAAAGTCTTTCTTCCACGTTTCAGTCGCTGCAAAACTCGGTGAATGCATTAAATAATTCGGTCGGCTCTGGCTCTTACGTGGCTAATCTCAGCTCCTCTTCCGTAGCGTCGGCTTCTACCTCCTCCGGCGTAACAGCGGGTAGCTACTCGTTGAACATTACCAGCATCGGCTCGCATACTAACACCATGAGCGCCAATGGTCTTACTACCGTTAGTGATCCGAGTTCTGGAAATATTGATTCAGCCACTAGCTACACGCTGACTGTTGATGGGCAGAGCTTCCAAATTAGTAATTCCAGCGGTAACTTAAACGGGCTGGCAAATGCTATTAACGCCAGCGCTGCCAATATTCAGGCTACTGTCGTTAATGTCGGCGGCAGTTCTTCGCCCGATTACCGCTTGTCGGTACAAGGAAGAAAATACGCCGCCACCAGTATTCAGTTGTCTGACGGCACCAATACCTCGCTCCTGAACACCTTGTCAACCGGATCAAATGTCACTTATCAGGTGAACGGCCAGACTTCGACCGCAACTTCCGATTCCCGCTCCATCGCGCTCTCGCCCGGTCTTACGGTCAACGTGCTCCAGACTGGCTCTACGGACATCGATGTTACGCAAAGCACTTCGGGAATATCGGATGCGCTGACATCCTTTGCTGCTGCTTACAACGCCGTGGTAGATGAGCTGGCGAAATCTCGCGGGCAGAGCGGAGGGCCGCTAAGCGGAGACAGTATCATCTATTCGCTTTCGGACAGTCTTCGAAATATCGCTAATTCCGGCGCGCCGTCCGGCTCCATTTACTCCATAGCGGATCTGGGTCTTACGTTTGATCAGAACGGTCACTTGTCATTCGACCCCTCCGCACTAAGCCAAGCCACCTCCAAATCTCTAACAGATGTGCAGAATTTTCTCGGTACCGAATCGAGCGGAGGTTTTCTTAAGGGAGCTAACGATATTCTGACCGGCATTGAAGACCCCACCACGGGCTCCCTGCCGCAAGCCACTCAATCCTTAACCGATGAGCTCTCCTCCATTGCTGGCAACATATCCTCGCAGCAGGACCGTATCACCCTACTTCAACAAACCTTGACCGCGCAAATGTCGAAAGCCGACGCTACCATCTCCAGCCTGCAGCAACAGGTTACGTATTACACAACTTTATTTACGACTATGCGGCAGAACAACAGCAATGGCAATGGCTAACCAACTCGCCTCCCAAATAACTTTCATGCTCGAAGCTGGTGACTTTGACGGAGCTGACCCGCTGTTGTCAGCCTTTTTTGCCCGTTTGGAAGGGGATCTCGCTCAGATGCCAGACGGACGCGACCGTTCAGCTTTCCTGCAGGATGCTCTCGGATGGATGTATCGCTGGCTCAGCCTGTCTCGCGTAATGCGTTCGCACCTGAATGAGCAGATCCGTTTGAGCGTTCGGGAGACTTCTTATGGCGCGGCGTTTCGCCATTCATCTACGGTCGAGTTCACAGCTTAACTGTCACTCCGTGGTCGCCAAAGCAAGTAAACCGTCAAAAAATTGACGCGTTTTGCTGGCTAACCCGCTAAAATTCAACCGTTTGCATTTGGCCCCTCACCTGCTTACTCGGTAGCGTGCTAGATCCAATCAACGGAAGCCTGGACCGTTACATGACGCTGCTGAGCACGCGTCAGAAGATTGTTGCTTCCAACATCGCCAATGCCGATACGCCGGGCTACAAGACCCAGGACATCGATTTTCAGTCGGAACTTCAGTCGGCTGCGACTGGTTTAAGCCCCAAGGTAACTGACATCCAGGGTCTCCGGGTGAAGAACGACGGAAACAACGTAAACCTTGACCGTGAGTCCCGCCTGCTGGCTGAAAATGCCATGCGTTTTAACATTGCATCGAACCTTCTGCGTTCACAACTGAAAGTAGTACGACTTGCCATTGAGGGAGGAAACACCGGGTCATGAGCCTCTTTTCCAGCTTGTCAGTCAGCGCTTCCGGCATGTCGGCCCAGCGGGAACGCGCCGAAGTGCTGGTCGAGAACATTTCCAATGCTGACACCACCCGGACAGCCGAGGGCGGGCCGTACCGTCGCCGCGATGTGGTCTTTCAGCCGGATCAGGTGAGCTCGCCGTTTTCATCGGTTTTTCAAACTCATTTCAACGATGGCCCGAAAGGCGTGTCCGTAAGCGACATTATTGTTGATAACAGCGACCCGGAGCGCCGTTACATGCCCGGCCATCCCGATGCCGACAAAGACGGCTATGTCGCCATCCCGCGTGTCAATCCGGCGGAAGACATGGTAGACCTGCTTGGGGCCTCACGCTCCTATCAAGCCAATGTGTCCGCCATTTCCGCCGTAAAAGACATGATCCAGAAATCCATTGATCTCTTCCGTTAAGCACATGTCCCTGCCAATCTCCTCCATCAACTCCATCCCGCAGATCGATCAGATCCCGCTCGACCGTGCCAGTCAATCCAGCGGAGGCGGTGAATTTCAAAACATTTTGAAAGCGACCATTCAAGAGGTAGAGAAATCACACGCCAACGCTAGCGGAGCTGTCCAAAATTTTTTAACTGGCGAAGACGGTGAACTTCACTCCACGGTTCTTGCTACGCAGACGGCGGAACTTCAGTTCGACATGTTTATGCAAGTTCGGAACAAAGTAGTTTCCGCCTATCAAGAGATTATGCGTATGCAGATCTAACCATTACTTTAGTACTTGAGTTAGGCTGATGGATCAAATCAAAAAGCTGGTTTCCTCACTCTCTAAGCAGCAAATCATCGGAATCGTTGTCGTTGCTTTGCTCGTCGGGGGCGGCCTTACCAGCTTTGTGAAGTGGAACCATAACCGCAGCTTTAAAGCGCTGTTCACCGGCATGTCGCCGGAAGATGCAGCTGCTATCGTCCAGAAGTTAAAAGAAAGCGGCATCGAACACCGAATTAGCGAAAACGGCGCCTCCGTGCTGGTTCCTGATACGAAGGTAGACGAGCTGCGCCTCGAAATGGCCGGTGCGGGTCTGCCGAAAACCGGCCGTATCGGCTTTGAACTGTTTGACCGGAACAATCTCGGTATTACTGACTTCACCGAACACGTCAATTATCGGCGAGCCCTCGAAGGAGAACTTGAACGATCCGTGAAGGCGCTCAATATTGTCGAGCAGGCCCGAGTTCACCTCACTTTTCCGAAAGACTCCGTATTTCTTGACTACCGCGAACCAGCCAAAGCCAGCGTCCTGGTTCACACCCGCGTGGGAACCCGCTTAAGCCCGCAGAACGTCATTGCTATCTCCAATCTAGTAGCAAGCGCAGTGGAAGGGCTTACTCCTGAACTGGTTTCCGTTCTCGATATGCGGGGCAATTTATTAAGCCGTCCACATAAGAAATCCGGCGAGGACGGCGCACCTTCCGAAGCAGCCCTCGACTACAAACACCAGATTGAAAAGGACTTGGTGGCGAAGGTGGAATCTACCCTTGAGCCGCTGCTGGGCGAAGGGCGCTTTCGCGTCGGCGTAACAGCCGATTGTGATTTCACTACCAGTGAGCAGAGTGAAGAAGTTCTCGACCCAACCAAGTCCGTCATGGTGACATCACAGAAATCCGAAGATGTCATGGGGTCTTCGCAGAGTGCGGGAGTGCCTGGTACATCGTCCAATCTGCCCCGCGCTGTTCCTCGGGCCGTTGGTCCAGCGACGAACTCATCCCGCCGTACCGAAAGCACCGCCTTTGAAACCTCCAAATCCGTTCGGCATGTCAAAATGCCGCAGGGATCGATTAAGCGCATTTCCGCCGCTCTTCTGCTCGATCAGGAGGTTCGCTGGGAAGGGCAAGGCAAAAACCGGAAGCGCGTGATTGTTCCTCCCACGCCGGAGCAGATCAAAAAAATCAATGACGTTGTGGCCGGTGTGTTGGGGCTTGATACACAGCGGGGTGACCGCTTGGTGGTTGAAAGCCTGCCTTTTGAGCAAACATTGCTTGCCGAAGCCGCTCCTGACTCCGTTACTGCCGTTACGGACAAGCCCAAAAACCAATCAAATAGCCTTCTGTATGACAAAAAGATCCTGATCGGCGCTGGAGCTGGCCTGGTGGTGCTGCTGGCAGGCGCTTTCTTCCTGCTGAAGCGCAGAAGTAAAAAGACTGAGATTCAACAGGCCGCCGCTCTGCCCATGCCTGGGGAAGAAGCGAGCGCCGAAATGGAGGATAATGTTCAACTGTCACCCGAAGCTGCCGGGGAAGGAAAATCGCTAGGGGAAGCGGATTTGGGGCAATTGCTTCAATTGCCTCCCACCTCACAGAGAATAGATGCCTTGCGGGACCACATAAAGGAAAGCATCAAAAAAGAGCCGGAACTGGCCGCTGAAATTCTGCGCGGCTGGCTGGCAGAGGCAAGCAAATAACCTGCGATTGGACGCTTTCATCCGTGTATGTACCGTTTCAATATTTTGTGCGGCTCAGGCTGGCATCATGCGCTGTAGAGTAGCGGACCCGGCGCAGGGAATTGAGCCGGTAACCTGGCGTTCGGTCGGCACACCGCGCCCCGGACCCGCTGTCGCCGAAGCTGGGCAAAATAAGGCGGATGCGCAAGCACAAGAAATAAGCAAACTGCGTGCAGAACTGCAAGAGTGTGAGCGCCGTCGCCAAATGGAGGTCGCCCAAGCCCGTCGTGAAGGGGCAAGTGAAGGCTACCGGCAGGTGCAGGAAGAAACGTCAGTCGCGCTCAATACGGCAAATAACCAGATTGCCCAAGCCCTAGCGGACCTTGCCGTCACGAAA
>JAFAZU010000460.1 GCA_019239585.1 Acidobacteriaceae bacterium | reverse complement strand
TAACGAGGACACCGCAGACCGGGAGCAAGTTGAAACCGCCCTGCTGAAACTGTCAGAGATGGTGGGGAAACGATTGCGGGAGCATCAACTCTACACGCGAACGGTGCATTTGAAATTGCGCTACGAAGATTTCACGACGCTGACGCGGGCGCGCACTTTCGATCACGGCACGCAGTTTGACAGCGAGATAGCAGATGCGGTAATTTCCCTGTTCCGGCAGGCTTGGGACGGCAAAACGGCGATTCGGCTGCTGGGCGTGTATGCCGGGGGATTGCAGCACGCCGAAGGGCAGATGAGCTTGCTCGAAGAAGAGAAAACGGCCCGGTTGCGTGAGGCATTCCGGTCGGTGGATCAGATTCGCAGTCGGTTTGGGGAAGGCAGCATTTCGTTTGCGAAGACTTTGAAGTCCGGCATTCGCGAGAAGGTGCATGAGAACCCGCCGGATTTGCCGGGGAAAGAAATTTAGGCATATGTTGGACTAGACCAAGCAATTATGGCCCAATTCAACACCCATGAAGCGAAAAATAACTTTTCTCATCTGCTGGAATTGGTGGAACGTGGCGAGGAGGTCATAGTAGCCCGCCATGGAAAATCGGTGGCCCGACTTGTCGGACTGCAAGAGAAAAAAGTATTCTCGGCATCGGTGTCGGAGACCCTGATTATCGGCCTGGCTTGTCCGCAACGGGCTACGTCTTGTGACCAAAGACGCTTCCATTCGCGACTATTCCAGGGGCATCTACACTGCATCTGGTGACTTGTCGGGAAAGAGAGTTGAATGTCACAAAAGGAATCTTTCTAATGATGTCAAAAGAAAGGAAGGATGTTCTAGTCACGGATCCGAACATACTGGGCGGGTACATTTTAGGATGCGTGTAATTTCTGATTTCGATGAATCTTGATGGGATTGTTTACGGAGTAGATTGCTGTAATGCGATCGTCCTCGACCGAAGCGGAAGTAACAGCCACGAGTTGTCCGTCGCGGAAGGTTAGCAGGCCCGGGCCGGAATTGACAACAGCCGGACGGGTTTCGAAGACGTCGCCCTGTTTGCGCCGTATACCCAGGAAGAACCGCGTGATGCGGTCGGCCCCGTACACGGGCTTGAGGATCGATGGCACTTTGCCGCCGCCATCTGCGACCAGCACCGCGTCGGACGCCAGAACTTTGAGTAGCTCCTGCTCGTCGCCCTGCGCTAGTGCGTTTATAAAGCGAGTCACAACCGACGACGCAAGCGTTCGGGAAGCAGGCGGGGCTCCTTGGGCGCGGCCGAGCGCCGCACGGGCACGGACCATCAATTGACGACAAGCCGCTTCAGATTTGCCGATCGTTTCGGCGATCGATCGATAGGGGTGTTCGAAGACTTCCCGGAGGACGAAGACGACGCGCTGTTCCGGCTCCAGTTTTTCAAGTAAGTATAAAAGCCCGACCGAAAGGCGCGAGCGCGTGATGACATCCTGTTCTGGGCCAGGGTCTCCGAAGACCGGTTCCGGAAGCCACTCGCCTGGGTACACCTCCCGTCGATGTGACGCGGAGCGGAGCTTATCGATTGATAGACGAGTTACGACCGTGGTCAACCAAGCTTCGGCATTTTGAATGGAGGCGTGGTCCGCCTGCTCGAAACGCAGTAGAGCTTCCTGCGCCACATCTTCACTCTCCACCAAACTTCCGAGATAGCCGTACGCGAGAGACACAAGGCGCTTGCGTTCGGACGATGAAACAGCAGCGTCCCTGACCTTGCTTGCTTCCTGAAGATTGGGAGAACTCAATAAAGTTAGCGTACAAAATTCAACCGCTCATCACAAATGTTCCTGCTATCTCGTCAGGAGAAGTAGAGGAAAAAACAATATGGTAAACAACAAAACACAAGCCATACAACCCAGAATCAATTTCACCGATCCGGCATTCAGCGGAATTATAAAGGCAATGTACGGGTTGGAAGGACCACTTCGGAATTCAGGGCTCGAGCCGACTTTGCGCGAATTGGTGAAAACGCGCGCTTCCCAGATCAATGGCTGCGCTTACTGCATCGATATGCATACGAAGGACGCGAGAGCGCAGGGCGAGACCGAGCAGCGGCTCTATGCGCTCAACGCCTGGCGGGAAACGCCGTTCTATACCGAACGGGAGCGCGCCGCCCTAGAATGGACGGAGCAATTAACGCTGATTGCCGACAAGGGAGTGCCGGATGAATTGTATGAGCGCATGAAAGAGCATTTCAGCGAAGCGGAGATTGCACATCTGACCCTCGCGGTAGTGCAAATCAATGGGTGGAACCGGATCGCGATCTCGTTCCGCGCGCCGACCGGGAGCTACCAGCCAGCGCAAGACCAACCTGCTGCAGCGACCGCATCGGCATAGTTGTGCCGAATGCAATAACCTAAAAATCCAAAGCGGTATCTACCAGACCAAACTAGAGCGGTTTACATTTGAACTGAGCCTGCCAACCCGGTCACTCCGTTCGCGGCTCCGTGCCCGCGTCAGAGCCAGGAACGGAGTGACCGGGTTCCATGGAATCGAAACCCGCTTTAGATAGCATAGCTTTGCAATGACCGACGATCTGCTTCGATGCATGCAGTCAGGATTTATTCCAGTATTTGGTTAGGCGTTTCTCGACATCTGTCAGTCGAGCTACTACGCTTGCAACCGCGAGAATGAATTTCTGGAAAATGAGTGGGACAACCGGCAAATAACCCTTGCTCATGTAAATGAAGACCATGGGACCCATTCGACCGTATTTTAATGTGTCAGTGCATTGTCAATGGACTGCGTCTGGTGACCGAGGATGCTTCCATTCGCGACCATTATCAGGGGCATCTCCATTGCATCTGGTGAGATCTGATTTTGGAGATCAAAACAAGGGAAAATCAGGTTAGTTGCAGTCACTTGACCGTACGGTTCTGTCGAGCCTCTACACAGAGCGATTGAGATAGAATGCTGGGCGGACTATGCCAATGAGATTCATCCTCTGTTTTCTTCCTGCCACGCCACTGAGAAGCTTGATGAGCCATCTCTGGCAGTTGAACCTTATCTTCTTTGCATTTGTTACCACCGCAGCGGCCCAAGACACCTCCGTTTCGACGACAGCAGGAACGCAAGGAGGCGCTTCCGCCATCTGGATCTTTGCCAACCTGAGCTTTACGGGCATGAGGGCGCATGCCAAGGGTAGTACCGTATGGAAGGTGGTTACTTTCATCTTCGGTTTTCCCGGTACATTGCTGACCTTGCTGGTGGTCCCTTCCGGCAGCGAGCGAGCCTATGGAATTGATCTGCCCCGAAAGCGATAAATCTTGCTACGCATCAAAATGGGAAGTCAACATGACAGTTAGGCAGTTTTTACTCCTTGGTACATCGGTGCTGGCCTCATGTCTGTTTTGGGCTTGCCGGCGCGCCGCTACCGAGTCAATGCAAAGCCTTGTCGTGCGGCTAGCGGAACTGGAGATTGATCCCGCTCAGTTGGAAAACTACAAAGCCGCGCTCAAAGAGGAAATCGAGACTTCGCTTCGCGTCGAGCCCGGGGTGCTGACCTTATCTGCCGTATCGGTCAAGGGTCATCCCGCCCAAATCAGAATTTTTGAGACGTATGCCAATACGGCTGCGTACCAGGCACACCTAGAGACTCCTCACTTCAAGAAATACAAAACCAGTACGCAGGGAATGGTGAAGTCCCTTAGGCTGGTCGAGACTGACCCTATTCTACTCGGCTCGAAATTCAGGTAAACACTCATGGTGCGTGCAGGTGGAAGCAGCCAAACCGGCTCAACCGTCTACTTTTCAACCCGCTTCTACGATCTTGGCGCAGGAGTGCGGGTCCAGGCTGGCTCCACCTACCAGGACGCCATCGATTTCAGGTTCAGCCATGAGGCCGGCGACGTTGTCGGGCTTGACGCTGCCGCCGTAGATGATGCGAAGCTGTTGCGCGGAGTCTTCGCCGAAGCGCTTGGCGGCTTCTGAGCGAATCAGCTTATGAGCATCGGCGGCGATTTGCGGGGTGGCAGTCTGGCCAGTGCCAATGGCCCAGATCGGCTCGTAAGCGATGGCAATCCGGGCGAACTGCTCTTCGGTCAGGCCCGCAATCCCGGCGGCGAACTGGCGTACGAGCACATCGGCGGCCTTTCCGCTTTTATGCTCTTCGAGTTTTTCGCCTACGCAAACAATGGGCTGGAGTCCTGCTTCTAATGCGGCTTGCGTTTTCTTCAGAACA
>JAFAZU010000279.1 GCA_019239585.1 Acidobacteriaceae bacterium | reverse complement strand
TTTCGTGATCCTGAGCCAAACGTTGCAGGAGGTCCGCTATCCATTGCGGGTGCTGCGGGAAATGTTGCGTGTAGGGCATCGAGCAATTGTTGCGTTTCCAAACTTTGGACATTGGAGCACGCGGCTGGCTCATCTCCTAAGCGGCAGAGCTCCGCGCACGACGTTGTTTCCTTACGATTGGTTCGAATCTCCTAATCTGCACTTTCTGACAATCAAGGATTTTGTTGGGCTTTGCCGGAATGAGGGATGGGTAATTGAGCGGGAGATTTTTGTGCGCGGCAACCGTCAGATCAAAAGTTTTGCGAATCTGCTGGCGGAAGTAGCGGTGTTTTCCATTCGGGCTGGAAACTGACAACGCCTATAACTCTCAGTTGCGCTTGCAAAGGGAGAAGTACCTGTACCGCTATTTCGAGCCTGTCTACTCAGGTTCTCGCCGAAATTGGGAGCCAGCGATACAAAGTGGGCGATAATATGTTTAACACACGTATTCTTATCTGTATTCGGATCATTAAGTGCCAGGGTGAAAAAGTGTGTAGGCCACCTGAAATTTTCCATCATAAGTCATGGTGCCAATTACAATCTTCGGTAAGGAGGCACTTACTACTCCTTCCGAAAGAGTTCGTACAAGAGACTCCAAACCAACAGAACGAGGGTCGTCGATAACAAATACAAGATTGAGCCGCATTTTAATTCTAGGTTTGTACCCCTTGATGAGATTTATGGTTGTTTGGACTCTCTGCAATGCCCGTTCCGCATTGCGATGATAGAACATTTCATAGCCTTCAGGTCCGGCATCAGTGTGGAGAATAAAGTCTGGCAAGTCATCCCCCATTTGCAGTATTGGACTGTCCGGATACTCACTAGAGAGCCATTCAAATACAGCTTTCGCCGCCTCAAGCCTCCGTGAAGTTCTCCGCACTTTTAGGCGAGATAGCCAATTTGAATGAAGTTCTTCCGAAACACGGATAGCGTCATCTACACTGCTTTTAGCAACGGACAAATCAAGCTGCTGGCCAGCCATCTCCAAGAAGCGTGCAGAATTATAGATATAAAATTCGACACCTGCACGCTTACGCATCTCCTCTCGAAGCTCTGGCCGTGGCCCTAGTTTTTCCCCTTGCACAATTTGCCACCAGTCCTCCTTATCGTCATCTGTTACAAAAACAGTCGGCTGTTTGGTAGCATCCGCTCGTTCGAGCAATTCGAACCAAATTAGGACATCCCCGTAACGGTCTGGCTCCGGCTTTTTAGTATCCATATAGCCAGGTGGTCGCTTCTTGTCGATGCGCTTTTGAGCGTCGGCGTAAAGCTTATCTAAGCTTGTTTGGTCGGGCTCTTGTCCAATGGCTGATCCCACAATTTCAACTAGCTCTTCAAGATAAACATCGTTGTGAATCAAATCTGGATGCTGCCTGTTTTGTTGCTCGACAAGTTGTTTGGTTTTTGCAATAGCTGGCTTTAATACACCCACAATCTCCTTAACACAAAGAAAGGCACTTTTCTGAAAATTCCCGCCTTCAAGGGATTTGATAAAGCCATCTATTTGGTTTTCCAGCTCAATGTACTTCTTATTTTGTTCTTGAATAACCTGAAGTCTATTACGATAAAATTCCTGAGCTACCTGATACGGTATCCATACCCGCCTACTGAGCTTGCGGAGAATTTGGAACAGATCTTTCCGCGTTGAGTCTGCATACCTATAAACGTTAAGTAGCGTGCTTGCATCTGGAACAAAAACACAAGCGTCCCACAGCGCCCTTAGCTCAATGTCCGTTGGCCTGTGATGCTGTCGGAAAGCATCTCGCATTGATGTACTCAAGCTGCGCGCTCCAGCGTGGGTATTCCTTTATGTATTTCCATACCAATTTATTTTCTGCTTCTCTTACTTCCACACTGCCTCTGACATCGCTTTCTCGTGCATTCCCTGATGCACCGTGACAGACCGCGTCGGATTGCGGGCAGTGATCTCAATTGCAAACAAGCTGCCCAACTCCACTATCATCTCTTGCTATTTGGGTTTTGCCTAAGCGGTCGGATGAGCCGCCTTGAACTCCTCACGCACTGCCTGACGAACGAGTTCTGCTAAAGCTGGACCATCGATAGAACGGCGCAGGGCATCGTTAATGAGCGTCTGATAGCCTACTTGACCACGGAATTTTTCCGCCTCGGCCATGAAGTGATCGACAATATCAGTATCCAGGCGGATGCTGATTTTTACTTTGCCGGGCGGTTCCGGTTGTGACGGGCGTGCTGGCCCGCGTTTGCCTTTGCTGAAATCGTAGCTAGGTTTCATAGTTGTGCCTCATACTCCTTTCGTTCATGTGACTCAGCAGGACGGGCCGAAATGATGCGAATATTCTCGCCCCGGTACGTGTAAACCACTACAAGGAGCCGTCCTAATTCGCCCATCCCCAACATCACAAAACGCTGCTCATTCGGATCGGATTCATTGTCGGTCAGGATGATACCGTAGGGATCATCAAGAACCGCTTCCGCTTCCGGGAAGCGCACGCCGTGTTTCCGGTAGTTCTCTTGTGCCTTGTTCTCGTCATCCCACTCGAACCCCATACTTATAATGTATAGACATTTGTCTTCAATGCAACTAGGGAATGTCAGATTCCGCTTTACGGGATTGTCAATTTTGGCACCTGACAACTTGTTAACTGGGCGCGAAACGAGAGGGTCCCAGAATATAGCAGTATTTCGAAACCGTGCTACGCGCCTAAAACTGCTATCGAGCGAAGGGAAATAGGCCCGCAATTTACCTCGTTTACTGTCGCGATTAAATTTGTGCATCTTGAATGACAGATGGCGAGAGTTACACGCTCAACGCCTATAATGCGGTGTGTAGGAGAGTCTTTCTTTGTCATCCGCTATTCAAGAGTTTGTTCAGCAAAACGAATCCCGATTCTTAGACGAGTTGTTGGAACTGCTTCGTATTCCGAGCGTCAGCACTCTTCCCGAGCATAAAAACGACGTCGCACGTGCCGCTCAGTTTGTAGCGGATGCGTTAAGCCGGGCTGGACTTGGGAATGTTCAAGTGATTCCGACCGGCAAACATCCGCTGGTTTATGCGGACTGGCTGCACGCGCCCGGTAAGCCTACAGTTCTTTGCTATGGACATTATGATGTGCAGCCGCCTGATCCTCTGGAGCTTTGGAAGTCGCCTCCGTTTGAACCGGAGATTCGGGACGGGAACATCTATGCTCGCGGGGCTTGCGATGACAAAGGACAGATGTACATGCACGTCAAAGCAGCCGAGACCTTAAAGGCGACCTGCGGCGGAAAATTCCCTCTGAATTTAAAGTTCCTGATTGAGGGAGAAGAAGAGATCGGGGGTGACTCGATTGCGAAGTTTGTCGCAGAAAATCCGGAAAAACTGAAAGCGGATGTGGCCCTGGTTTCGGATACGGAGCTTTTTGCGGACAGCGTTCCTACCTTGTGCGTGGGGCTGCGGGGATTGATCTACACCGAAATTGAGGCAAGGGGCCCAGCCCGGGATTTGCACTCCGGCATGTATGGAGGCGCTGCGCCGAATGCGATTTTCGGGCTGATTGAATTACTGGCAAAGGCAAAGGATGCGAACGGTCACATCCAGATGCCCGGTATGTATGACGACGTGGCTGCGCCTGATCCGGCGGAGGTTCAAAGCTGGAGTCAATTGCCATTCTCCGAGGCGGAGTTTCTTTCGCATGAAGTGGGCGCAACGGACCTGACAGGTGAGCCGGAACAATCGGTATTAGCTCGGATTTGGGCGCGTCCCACATTTGAAGTGCATGGGATTGCGGGCGGGTTTACGGG
>JAFAZU010000185.1 GCA_019239585.1 Acidobacteriaceae bacterium | reverse complement strand
AAGGGACTAAACGAGGCGAGAGGCCCGATAGAGCCGTAATACTCCAGTCCGGCATTGATGCGGCGCGTGATATCGTAACCGGCTTTGAAATTCGGAGAGAACACAACCCCCTGCGTCACGCTCGGTCCGTGAAAGGACCGGTCCAGGGTGGGGTTAAACGCGAGATACCAGCGGCCCAGTTGCTTATCGATAATGGGACGAATCTCCAACGTCCAGGTATCTTGTGAGAAGGCTTGCCGCTGATAGCCGAACTCCAAAGACAGGCTGGCCCCCACAGGCCAATGCCAAGATTCCGGCGCACGCACACGCGGCCGAATGTGGTCACCTACCCATTGCCAACCATAACCCCTTGGAATGCTGGTAAAAATATAAAAGCCCGTTTCGAACCACGGGGTCCAGCCATGAGTAATTTCGACCGTTTCGTGCCAGGCGTCCTGGGTAGGCAGAACGCTACCTACTTTGTCTCTTGATCCAGAAACGGTGAAGTTATTGTGAAGCTCTACCATGGTGCGGCCCGGAGCCACAGTTTCGGAACCATAAACTTGAATTTCATAGTTGTCCTGCCCATGTAGAGAACTGTTGAAAACCCAGAGCACAAGCAGGGAGATGAAGAGCGCTTTCATCATGGAATTTGTTTTGATACAGAAGCAAGGGTAATACAACCAATTTACAGGACAAGATACGGCTCCGTCTTGTCCAGGAAGTTACACTTTGCCTAGCCATGCTGCGGACTGTTTGTGCGACTCGTTATGTAACACCGCTTCGGGAAGGCGGCTCACTTCCGGCTATTGTGGAAGCGGACGACCTGGGCTTGTATGTTCTTAAGTTTCGTGGCGCAGGGCAGGGACCGCTGGCTCTGGTGGCGGAGTTGATTGCGGGCCAGATTGGACGCGCCCTTGGACTGAAAATACCGGAACTGGTGTTTGCCGAAGTGGACGCGGCGCTGGGACGCACAGAGCCGGATGAGGAAGTGCGGGACCTGCTACGGGCGAGCGTGGGCCTGAACTTAGCCATGGATTACCTGCCCGGTTCCGTCATGTTTGACCCTGCCGCTGGAGATCGGGCCGATGCGGATCTGGCATCGCGGGCCGTGTGGTTTGACTCGTTTATCACGAATGTGGATCGAACTCCTCGCAATCCGAACCTGCTGTGTTGGCACAGATCGCTTTACTTCATCGATCATGGCGCAGCGTTGTATTTTCATCACAACTGGCGCGATATCGACCGGATGGCTGCAACCAGGTTTACGCCGATTCGAGAACATGTGCTGCTGCCGTGGGCATCCGCCATGGAAGAAGCAGATGCGGCATTGCGACCCTCCTTAACGGAAGCTGTGTTTGCGGATGTTGTAGGGACCGTGCCGGATGAGTGGCTGTTACCTGCTCCAGGAGCCGAAACGCCAGAGGAGAAACGCGCTGCTTACATGCAGTACTTTCTCCGGAGACTTCAGGCTGCTCCCGACTTTGTGGCGGAGGCGATACGTGCCCGTGCTGAAATCCTTTGATTATGCGGTAATTCGCGTAGTGCCCCGGGTCGAGCGCGAAGAGTTCCTGAACGCCGGGGTTGTTCTATTCTGCCTCGAACGGCGGTTTCTCCAGGCGCGAGTGCATGTGCAGGAGGAACGTTTGAGGGTGCTTTGGCCGCAGTTGGACATTGAAGTGGTGCGGCGACATCTTCAAGCCTTTGTAAAGGTGTGTCAGGGAGATGCTCAGGCAGGACCAATTGCGCTTTTATCCCAGCGGGAACGGTTCCACTGGGTCGTAGCTCCGCGCAGCACAATGATCCAGGTATCGTCGGTACACAGTGGCTTATGCGATGACCCGGAGGTAGCGCTGGAGCAACTGTTTCGACAGCTTGTGGAAGAGTAAGGGGAGAACCAATAGCCTGAAACAGCTGCATGCGCGCTGATGCAACAAATCTGGCAGACTGGATATGGATGTATACTCCCGCACATTTTGCCGAGAAAGATGTTGAGGTTCTTCATGCCTTTCTTCGGCAGCAACCTTTGGCGACGCTCGTTACCTGTGGAGCCGAGGGCCCGGAGGCGACGCATGTGCCGATGGCGTTTCATCCGGAAATTGGGGTGCAGGGCATTTTACGGTGTCATCTGGCCCGGGCAAATCCTCAATGGAAGACCGTGCAATCGGCCATGCCAGTTCTGGCGATCTTTCAGGGAACGAACCACTACATCACTCCTTCGTGGTACCCCACCAAACAAGAACATGGAAAGGTGGTTCCAACGTGGAACTATGTGGCGGTCCACGTTCATGGACGAGGGAGGCTCTTCGAGGATCAGGCTGAGCTTATAGAACACTTGAGAACTTTGACAAATCAAAATGAGGCTGGTTTTCCTCAACCTTGGTCAATTGACGATGCTCCCCGAAACTACATTGAAGCTTTAACGCAAGCCATCGTGGGTATTGAGATTGCTATCGATGTTATAGAAGGTAAATGTAAAGCCAGCCAAAACCAGCCGGAGCGTAACCAAGCAGGCGTGGTAACTGGTTTACACGGCCTCCATTCACCCGAGAGCCTGCGAATGGCTCAATTGGTAAGGCAGCGTGGTCTCAAGTAAGATGGAGACGGCGCTCCCCTGTCTATACTGAGACAAGAGCCGGTTCGGGAACAGACGGTGCACTGGTTTCCGGACAAACCTGCTCAGTTCCGATCACCTCCGGCGCCGCGCCGGTAAGCGGTCTTTCGCATTCGCAGCAGTCGCTGCAGCGGTGGCAGCGGAGACATAGATGATTAATGCAGGCGTCTTTTGTGCAAAAAACGCAGATTTCACGCGATTTGTCGCCGCAAATGGAGCAATCAAAAACTAAACTTTCCATCAATTTCGCTTCGATTTCTTACCGGAAGTAACAGGAGCTTCCCTGCTAATCATACCCCGGCATCTTTGCGCCTCTCCATCCGCAATCTTGAAGTTCTGTTCCGTCGTAGCCGCTAAGTCGCGCAGGTAATCACGGAGCCGCTGTCTACTGTCAAAGTTGTGGGCAATCATAGTTTGCCATTGGTCTGCCGTGGCGCGCGTATCATATCTCCCTATCCCTTCCCCCAGCGCCCGTTCTGTCGTCTCCAGCGCTTCCAGGCGAAAATATACATCCAACGCCGCCGAAAGGCTCTCAGTTTTTTGCGAGAACAGCTTTGTCGTGACCATTACGTCATTCAACTGCTGGTGCGCCGTTTGCCACTGCAACATGTAGGTGGTCGGCGCGCCCTTTTGATTCGACCACTGCTGGGGGTTGATTTGCTGCAGTAGCGGCTGCAACTGGGCAGTATCCTTTTGCAAGCCAGCAATAATCTTTTGAACGCTCCACGGAGTTTCGAGTCCAGCGACGGGTACTGGCAAGGTTGTTTGCTGGCTCCAACCTGTTTGTACGCATAAAAGAGTAATGCCTAGTAAAACAGCTTTCATGATTTCTGCTGTTTTTAGTTTTACAGGCTCAAAAAGAAAGTCGCACTCCTTGTGATTGCGCGAGGAGTTTATTGCCCTCAATGGGCCCGGCATCGTGTCCGGAATGTCCGAAAGTGATAGCGGATAGAATTCTGACCCTGTATCGATAGAGAGAGCCGCGATCAATGCGCCTGGAAATGGGTTCGTTCTTTTTCACGACAATCGCGTCAATGGCTCGAACGAAAACCGGCTCACTGCGTGGAAGGAAAGCATGTTGGACTCGGACCTGGCCTTCCGTCACATCAATTCGGACAGTATCATCTTCATCGACGGCTAAAGCTAGCGTGGTTGGCTCACCTGCGCTGATAATGGCGGTGGGACAAAAGACTCTCTGTTGATGTTGACCGGCAATCGGTTGCAAATGGATGCGCACACGCCCAGCCAGGACATCCACTAAGTCGCCCGTATTGGCTATATTCTGACGGAAGATAACACGTGAGTTGCTGAAAATATCAAAGTTGCTGCCTCCAGCCATATTGAAGTGCGCGTAGCCGTCGCTTCCCGTCGTAATGACCTGCTGCACCGGAACGCGCTCTCCGTTGCTCAAGGCCCACGGCTCATTGTTGCGAATGCGGGTCACTTGCCCGGTTACTGCTGTCACTTGCGCTTCAAAAGGGCGCATCGTAAGGGGATCTACGGTCCCACTTTGTCCTGATAGGGCCGATTCCGTTACAGTGGCAGCTAATAACATCGCAAAGAAAAGTAATCGCACATAGGTCTCCTTGCCTTCTTACGGTCCAGTCAGCCTTGTCAGGTCTGACGGCTATAGCTCTTTAGTACGTTCCAAATATTCGGCAATGCATCAGGCGGGGCGCTTTGCAAACGCCTGCGTTCCGACTACTCCGGCTCCTTCTTTCACGGT
>JAFAZU010000123.1 GCA_019239585.1 Acidobacteriaceae bacterium | reverse complement strand
GGTGTTTCGGGCATTATCGGAGACCAGCGCATTATTGCATTCGAATAGCAATGATCCACTCACAATTCAGTGGGCGGCACCCGCAGACAGGAGGTCCTTCGTGATTCTGCTCTGTCAGCCGCAGCTTCGCGTGTTCCGCTGTAGCTTGCTGGAGAATCGGAATGTCCGGATCGGCGTTCTTCCAGAATTGGAAGAAGTCCTGGAACGCCTTTTTTCTTTCGCCGGATCGCGAGTGAGCGCGACATAGTAGTTCCGGTATTATGCGAAGCTCAAACTTGTTAGGGTGAAGCGTCGATTTCGCCGCATCTCCTTTTCAGCGGAATTGCAGGCGGCCAGGCTTTCAGTCGGCCATCCTTTGCTCGGCTCATTCCACGTCTCGACCCCAGCGCCAGAACCTTCGACCGTTGTTCATTCTCCGCTTGGGCGAGCCGCTATAGAGTCGTACCGCGAAGGCCTACGACTTTCCGGCCAAGAGTCGCGCCATGCGTGATCGGGTAAGGAACCCTGGACCCAACGGTGCATGAATGACAAGCGCTAGTCCTTTGCCCGCCTCCGATGTGACTTCGATCCTTCCTTGCAGGCTCGCGGCTCTGGCTTGTATGCTGGCTAGCCCCTGGCCCCCACAGACGCGTGGATCATTCGACGACGTATGCAGGCCCACGCCGTTATCGCTGATCCGCAATGTCAGTTCCTGCTTCTGAACTCTCAAATCAGCTAGGGCTTCTGTACAGCCAGAGTGTCGCTCGATATTGTGGATACATTCCTTGAAAATCAGAAACAACTGTCTGCGTAGCTTCGGGCCGATTTTAGAGTCTTCGCTAAGTGCGGGGGCCTGCAGCACAAACTTAATGTCACGAGGCACCAGCATATCTTCCGCAAATGCGCGCATGCGGTTGGCGAGATCGCTAAGACGGTCTCGCTGAGGATTGGTGGCCCAAACGATCTCGCTCATCGCATCGATCACCTCGCGCGAGATATCCGCGATGCGTGAAAGAGACTCCTGAACTCCGCCGCCACGAGCCGCGTCCATGCGGGCCACCTCACTTAACAGGGCAATCCGGGAAAGACTGGCGCCAACATCATCATGCAGGTCGGTGGCAATCCCTGTCCGAATTCTCTCTACCGCGAGCAGCTGCTGAAGGCGCAGCCGGTGGACTGCATAAATCGCCAGAGCCGCCGCCGTCCCACACAGGGCGAGAAACCACCACTGCCGCCAAACTGGCGCAAGGACAATGAACATCACAGCTGCCGGTTCGGGACTCGAGATTCCATCCGAGTTGATGGCGCGCACCAGAAACCGGTACGAGCCTGGCGCAATGCTCGCGTAATTCACGGTGCGCTCGCTGGTGGGAGCGCTCCAGGTGCGGTCCGCGCGGTCGAGCTTATATTGATAGCGCAGCACCGTTCCGGGCCGGAAGTCCAGCCCCACAAAATCGATCTGGAGCTGGTTGCGATTGGGCGCAAGTTCGAGACCGCGGACCCGCCTCTCACCTAGGGCGGAAATCGGCAACGGGATGCCCATCTGCCGCAAACCCGTAATCAGGACTGGCGGCGGTAGGGGGACGGAGTCGGGAGCGGGCATTAGGCGCGAGATTCCTTCATCTGTGGCAAACCACAGCGCGCCGTGGTGGTCCCGGTAGGCGAGCGATACGGCACCCCGCGACAGGCCATCGGATGAACTGAAGTGTTTGATGGAGCCCATCACGGGTTCTAGGCGATCTACCCCTCGATTCGTACCGGCGTAAATGCGGCCCCACTGATCTTCCGTGAGGCAGAGGATCTCATTACTGGAGAGGCCGTCGTCGGTTGTGTAGCGCGCCAGATGGGGTTGCGCGGAATCCGGTTTGTCCCAGCGATATAAGCCGCCCTGAGCGGAAGCAATCCAAAGCCGGCCCAGGCGATCCAGGTATAACGCATTGACCTGGCCTTGAATGGCTACAGGTGCATCAAAGAAGCGCTCCAACTGCCCGGCGCGGCAGCGCATGATGCCATTGCGAAACCCGAGCCAGAGGTGGTTTGAGGAATCCAAGGCGCACGCCGCCACTGGTCCGGCGTTTGGCGGTCGAAGTTCCGGCTCGTCGGATGCGTACAGCCGCAATCGCCTGGCCACGGGGTCCCACTGCCTGAGTTGCAGAGGTGCGTGCGTCGTCGCGATCCAAACCATGCCACGACTGTCCTTGTAAACATAGTCGATGTCCTCCGAAAGTAGGCCATCTGTTCTCGCATAGACGTTCGGGCGCGCGTGCGCGAGACCTTCTGGGCGCACCGTCCGCGGAAAGTGCACTAGGCCATGCCGGGTACCAAACCACCACTCTCCCGCACCATCCTGGAATCCGTGCTCGATAAAAATATTTCCGGCGCTGGCCGGGAACGGCAGGTTGATCTTCGTCGCGACAAACTTCTGGCCATTTAGCCGCTGGACCAACCCTCCCGACCCGGTACCGGTGAGCACGCAGATATCGTCGCTGATGGTTTCGAAGATCTCGTGATGAGTTGTGCCGGGCTGTAAGCCGTCTGCCTGTCCATAACTCAAAAAGCCATCTCGCGCCATCTTCATCAAACCGCCCCGCCGCGTGCCGATCCAGAGATTGCCATCTCGGTCCTCGGACAAGGAATTGATTTGTGTGTCGCTCAGCCCATTTGCAACGGTGTAGTTCCGAAACACAATACCGTGGGCAGCCTGAGGAGTGAACTCGCTCAGCCCGAGGATCGTGCCGATCCACATTTTGCCATCCCAGGTCTGTAAGAGGGATCGCACGTCGTTATGAGGCAAGCCGTCGGCGGCGGAATAGCAGTGCTCGACCACACGCCGGCCGGGACCGGGATGGGCTGCCAGCAGACAGAACCCTCCCATCCGGGTAGCAACCCACCATCGGTCGTCCTGGTCTCGCAGCAGGCTCCCAGTGAAGTTGTCGGGCAATCCCTGGCGGGTGGTGTAGCGCTCAACGCGCCCATCCGCCAGCCTGTGGTAGAGGCCGCTGCGGGCCCCGATCCAAAGCGCCCCGCGCGGGTCCGCCGCTACGCTGTTCACTAGGTTCACTTCATATTGCGCGCCGGTCAGGCCAATATCCACGCGCTTAAAGCTAATATGTCCGTGCGCGCGATCGAGCCGATAGAGCCCGTTGTAAGTGGCGCACCAGATGGCTCCCGAAGCATCTTCCGCCAGAGCGTTTACGCGGCGCGCGTCGGGATGCTGATCCGGCAGATACGTTACAAATGTTGGTTCGGCTGCGGAGGTCCGCCGGGAGTTCAACTGGCTGACGCCTCCATCGCTGGCGATCCAAAGCGTGCCGTCACGGCTTTCGATCACGTCATTGATCCAGGAATGGGGCAAGCCATCTCGGACCGTAAAGCTGGTGAGGCGATAGCCATCGAAGCGGGTGAGTCCTTCATCCGTGCCAATCCACAGGAAGCCGCGGGAGTCCTGCCGAATGCGATTGACGTGGTTGTGGGCGAGGCCATCCGCAGTGGTGTAATATCTCACCGGTAACTGCTCGGCGTGACAGGCAAACAGCAGTATAAGGCAGGTCCCGAGCCCTCTCATGGGCAGCTCCTGAGGCTCGGTTATATCACAAAAAGCAAGGTTCCGCTGGATGAATGATCAGCGGAGCAGGCCTTCGCGAAAAGCTTTGGCGACCGCTTCGGATTTGGAGTGCACCTGCAGCTTCTCGTAGATCCGTCGCATGTGGAATCCCACCGTGTGAACACTGATACCCAGTTCGGCGCTGGCGGTTTTATAGTGATGACCTGCCCCCAGCAGCTTCAATAGCCTCATTTCCTGCGGCGTGAGATTGCAGGCATGTTGCGCCGGGGGACGAAACTGGCGAAACAGCTCGATCACTCGCCGCGCGACTTCCGGCGACATGGGCGATCCGCCGGCGCTTACCTCCCTGAGGCTCTCCAGTAGCCGTGCCGGCGGCGTGGTCTTTAATAAATAGCCGCAAGCGCCGGCACAGATGGCCTGAAAGATGCGTTCGTCATCGCCGTAAACGCTCAGTATCACCACCTGGAGTTGCGGGAATCGCTCTTTGAGCAGAGATATTCCTGCGATGCCCGACATGCCGGGCAGCCCAATGTCCACCAGCGCCACGTCGGCTGGATGGTCGCCACCCATGCGCTTCAGCGCTTCTTCCATGGATGTGAAGTGATACGGACATGCAAAGCCTTCGCCGGCCTGAATCAGCGCGGCAAGCGAATCTCTCGTATCGTTCTGATCTTCGATGATGGCCACGCGAATTTCAGGCACAGGGGTTGGCTTGCAAAGAGTGTAGTCCAAAACCAGGCGGGAAGATACCCGCGTCCTTATGTAGGGTTGAGCGGCACCTACATAAATATGTAGCTTGTCAGATTTCCGCGTTGCAAGTAATCTTGTGCTGCACAGTAAATCGCGCTTTGCAGGACATATGAAGAAAAGACACGCAGCTTACATATTTGCGCTCAGCATTGCGCTCGCCACCGGGATTCCAGCAAACGCCAGCTCGATCGCCATCACCTACAGCTTAACCGGAATGGGAACCGTCGTGAGTTCAACAGATACGACTCTGACGCTTGTTGGGCAGTTTAGCGGCTCTGTTCTCTCAGCCGATTCGGCTCTCAATGCCGCTTGGAATCCCATTACGTACACAGACCATAGCGTGGCGGATCTAACGACCGGTCTCCTGAATGGAACATTCAGCATGGTGTTTGCGAACGGGGATACGTTGTCCGGCAATGTAGCCGAGGACGTTTCCGCCATCATTGCAAGCCCGGCTGGGACAGGCCCCTTTACTCAGATTCTGACTTTCACCACAGGAACGGGCGGGTTTGCCGGCGCCACCGGGTCTGCTTCGGGCAACGGGTTCGTAGGAACCACTGTAGGTACGGTTTCAGGAACTGGAACGCTCAATGCTCCGGCGATCCCTGAGCCGGCTTCCATCGTGCTCACGACAATTGGAGTCGGCCTTGTCCTGATTTGGAGAAAGCGAAATCGTAAAGTGCTGCGAGTTGGAATGCTGTGCAGACAAGGCAGCAAGCGCCGGAGATGAGCCGCGTATGAAGTCCTTTCGGGTCAAGGATCTGATGATCAATGTCAGCCCTTGCACTGCCTGTACCCTCA
>JAFAZU010000080.1 GCA_019239585.1 Acidobacteriaceae bacterium | reverse complement strand
GCGAAACTCTTGCAAAGCATCGGGCGGCGGCTGGACTGTTTGTACCGAACCCTCCTGTAGGTTCGTGGACCCTGAGTTATTATCCACGCCGTCCAGCGCGAAATAATTTTGTGTCTCCAGGTTTCCGTTCGAACTGAAACGGTCGGGGGCCGTGTTGTTTGTGTTCGTGAGATTTCTTTGAATACCCGGTTCCAGCAGCGCCAAGTCGGAGTAGCGCCGGCCGTTCAGAGGAAGATCCACGATCTGCCGCTCATGCACAACGCCGCCCACATCCGCCGTTTGCGTATCAAGCGCAAGCGCCTGCTCCTGCACCTCAAGCGTTTGAGTAACACTGCCGACCTGCAACGTGAAATCGAGGGAGGGCCGCGATTGCACATCAATTGGAACGTTCGGAAACTCCTGCGAGCTGAAGCCGGTAACGGATGCTTTCACAGTGTATGTACCGACTCTTAGAGCGTTGAACTGATACTCTCCGCTTTCGTTACTTTTCGTAGTCAGGACAGTATTGGTTGCGGTACTGGTCGCTGTCACAGTTGCGTTCGCGATCGCAGCGCCGCTCGCATCGCGCACGGTCCCGACAATCGATCCGGTATCGATCTGAGCAAGAATGCCTGTAACAAGTAGAAAGCCCAAAAAGGCTGATTGGAAACCACGCCACAACACGAAAGTTCTCCTTTCTTGTAGGATCACCAACACATATTCTTTCGCTCCAGCGAAGGTCGTTGCGAAATGATACCACAAAACTACTTTCCGCTTTTTGGAATCAACTGCAAAGCGCTCAATCCTACTGCTGTTTCTTCCGACATTTTCCGCAGCATCTCCCTTCGCGCCTCAAGTTGCTTTTGGGCCAAGGCGGTTTCCCCAAGCCTTTGGTAAAGGAGGCCAAGACGGTAGTAGTTTTTAGGAGAGGGATCGAGCGCGACGCACCTTTCAGTTTCGGCGCGAGCTTTTGCCAGTTGGTTGCTCCACTCATAAGCCTGCCCTAGAGCGCAGTGGCTGACAGGGTCGCTTTGGGGAGCGCGGGCTAAAACTTCGACTGCTTGATCCCTAAGCTTTGCGTCGCCGCTCTCGCGGGCAACGCGCAATTGGAGCGCGCTGCAAACCGTTTGGTCCCATTGACAAAGTGCGCTGAGGGTCTTCTTCGACGGCACGGCCGAGGACTCCAGAACAATTTTTGAAAGGCAGCGGTAAGCCGGACGGTAACCGGGATCTACCGTAATGGCGTCATTCAGGATCTGCTCCGATTCCTTTGCCTCGCCGCGCGCGTACACAGCGATCGCCAAAAGCGTCCGCAACACGCCGGATTTGGGAAACAGCGAGCACGATTGCCGTAGAAGTTCCGTTGCTCCATCAAAAGCCCCGTGCTCAATCCATTCGAGCCCGAGCGCCACCCGGTATTGTTCACGCATGGGGTCAAGCGCAATCGCTTGCTGGTAAGCATTCACGGCTTCATCGAAATGGCCTTGTTTTTCCTGTATATCGCCAAGAATGGCTTTAGCCGTCGCATTTTCACCCGCTCTCTCGGCTAAGGCGAGTGCCCGGTCCAGGTGACCAGCCCCTTGTTCAGCTACGGCCGTTCCGACTATCAGCACTGGATCTGAGGGGGCAAGGCTGAGCGCCGCCTGCATTTCACTTGCGGCAGTCGCACTCTCTCCCAAACCGGAAGCGACAGCAGCCTTCAGACGATGGAATGCAATCCGCTGCGGTATGGTTTGCGGCTCCGGCACGCCTGCCAGCTTGGCGCGAGCCTCCCGGTAACGTCCGGCGCGCGCCAGCGACGCAGCATCTCCCAATGGGGTTTGCGCAAAGAAGGTCAAACAGAGCAGAAAAAGGAAAACTCCGCGCAAAGCACCCGTATGATAACCCAATGCGCCTCGCAAAAGCGAAGTGCCGAGCCCTGACTGGCGTATTTACGGTAAAGCGCATTGGTTTGAAACATCCAGGAAAAAGACTGCTTCCACCTTCTATAGAGACAGGAGTTAAAATTGGCGGTTTTACAAGAAGTACTCGTTGAGCAATTACAGGATTTGCTTCATGCTGAAGGGCAATTAGTGAAGGCCCTGCCTAAAATGTCGAAGGCAGCTCATGACCCGAAGATGAAGCAGGCATTTCAAACGCATCTGGAAGAAACCAAAGGTCAGGTGGAGCGCCTGAAGCAGGTTTTTGAGCTTTTGGGTACAAGAGCCAAGGCAAGGCCGTGCAAAGCTATGCAGGGCCTGGTCGAAGAAGGGCAGGAAACGATTGCCGAGGGCAAGGAAAAAGAAGAGGTTGCGGCAGATCTGGCGCTGGCTGTAGCGGCTCAAAAGATTGAACACTACGAAATTGCCGGTTATGGCAGTGTGCGGACCATAGCGGAGCAGTTGGGCAATCAGAAAGTGGCAAAACTGCTGGCGCAAACTCTAACAGAAGAAGAGAAGACCGACAAGCTCATCACGCAACTGTGCGCGCCTCTTCTGCAAGAAGCAAGCCGGGAAACCGGAGATGAAGAAGAGTAGCCGTCAATGAGAGAGCAAAATGGCTAGCCAGGAAGGAATTAACCAGGATCAAACGGTTGATGCGGGCATCGACGACAAGCTACAAACGCATGATATGGCGGGCACTCTTGCCCGCCTTAAGGAATGCTCTTTGTTCTACGAGATCATAGAAAAGGCAGGTCTACATGGCGCATTGGGCCGCAGCGGGTTATACACTTTGTTTGCTCCTAGCAATGCAGCGATTGGCAACCACCCGCCGGGCGATCCGCTCCAGTATCTGGAGCGGCACATGCTTTCCGGCGCCATGCGAAGCGAAGATCTACGGGGTCTACAATCCGTGAAAACAACTGCGGGTACCACGCTGCCGGTAAGTCTCCATGGCACGGCAATACACATAGGGAGCGCCACGGTCCAACGAGCAGACGTCCCCTGCACGAACGGTGTTCTTCATGTCGTGAGCGCAAGCCTGACCGACACCGCCCGTTAATTCCCGGCGTGGAACTAAGCGGCTATTCTGTGCAGTTTCAGCTCTGCGGGATTGAAATAAGAAGTGAGGGGGAAAAGCCCGCGCTCTACAAGGGCACGACCGACGACACGTTCGATTTGAATGATCTCAGAAGCGTAGCAAAAGAGTTGAAGCCCGAGAAGCTTACAGCAGTCTTGCCGGTTCGCTCCTTGGAGGTATCGCAGTTGGAAAAGGCGGTAGCGGTTTACGTTACTGCTGAGAGCGCGTTTTGCCGCAAGCTCAAAATCAAGCAGATAATTTTCTGTTAGTTCACTCAGCGAGGAGTTGTTCTGCGGATTTCGGTATTCAAGACACTCTTGAAACCGTTGGTGACAGTCCCGAAAAGCGGTGACGTCATGACGAATTTCTGCCGCTATCGTGCGGACACGGAAGTTCTGATTTGTTTTGGGCGGAACGGGAAAAGAAGGCATTTCGCTCACAAGTAGATAACGGTGCGCGAGGAGCATAGGACGAACTTACTCGCAATTGCTTGTAAAAACTGGAAATAAAATTCTTCGGCAAGTCGTGACTGAGGCTTCGAGAGATGGTAAAAGCGCTCCCCGGCTAAGAAGCGTCCGCTATTGGCGTGCTCCGGCCGGGCAGCGGGGCTATTGCTGCTTTCGCTGGAACACTACGCCTGAGCGCTAAAGAGACATAAGCTGCGGCAGTGGCGGCACAAAGCACCATGCTACTGACAATCGAAGGCCAAAGATAACGCAGCAGAGTAGAAGGCGTAGCTACGAAATGCCCAGCGACAAACAAAATATTGCCCGCCGCGAAGGCAAACAGTATGAGACGCACATCACCGAGTTGATAAGGCAGCTTTACAATCGCGGTAACTGCTAGGAGCAGAAGAATGAGATACACGAAAGGGCGATCAACCAACGTATTCTCGAAATCTTTCAAATAGCTCACAACAAACGCATCCGCAGCAGGGTGGACAATGTAATAGCCCAGGCTGTTCGCGTCAATGCCAGGATGATAAGGCACTGCCGGGGGAACTCGAAAATCGAGACCCAGCAGGCCTCTGAGCAGCTGCCAGCGCTCAGTGACATAGTAGCCGGGGTACATAGCGACGCACCCCCTCCAGGCTCGCCAGACTTCGCTTTGGTCACCGGTTAAGATGACCTGAAGACGCTTTTTAGGATCACCCCTAAAGAGCAAAGGGTCAGGATTGTTCTTAACATAGATCCTGCGGAGATC
>JAFAZU010000066.1 GCA_019239585.1 Acidobacteriaceae bacterium | reverse complement strand
GCCATCACAATCGTCGCGCTGCTTGAAAACAGGCAGATGGTGGAGAAAATGGGGATTTCCAGAACATCTTTCGGCTGTGGACCGTTCGGGCTTTTGCCCATGTAAACCAGATACGCCACGACAAAGATGGTGAAGAGCGCCGTTTCCGTGATAATCAGAAACGTAATACCCACTTTGCCGCGATCGGGCAGAGTCCATCCTTTTTCCAGGCCGAGGGCATCCTGTGCCAGTACGCTTGTGTGAGCCATATCTTTATTGGTTGTACTTCCAATCGGGATCTTGCGGATGTTTGAGGTCCCATAATGGCCGGCTGCTTCGCACGACCGGCAGTTTCTCGAAATTGTACTCAGGCGGCGGCGAAGTGGTGGCCCACTCCAGCGTCCAGGCGTCCCAAGGATCATCGCCCGCCGGCTCGCCCTTCCGGGCCGAGTACACGAAATTGACAGCGAAGAACAAAATGGCGGCAAGCTGGAAAGGCACACCACAGCTCGATAAAAAATTCCAAAGCTCCCAGCCGCGACCAGCAGGATAAGTATAAATGCGCCGGGGCATTCCCAAGAATCCGGCCATGTGCTGCGGCAAAAAGGTTAAGTTGAAGCCGATCACAAACAGCCAAAAATGCCACTTGCCCCACTTCTCGTTGAACATGCGGCCGGTGACCTTCGGGTACCAGTAATAGAGTCCGGCAAAGATACCGAACACCAAACCGCCTGCAAGCGTGTAATGGAAGTGAGCCACCACGAAGTAAGAGTCGGTTAGCTGCCAATCAAAGGGAGCCATCCCGAGCATGATTCCAGTTAGCCCGGCGCACAAAAACTGCAGGAGGAATGCGCAACAGAACAACATGGGAACCGTCATTCGCAGCTTTCCACCATACATAGTTGCTGTCCAGTTAAAGATTTTAATTCCGGTCGGTACGCCCACCAAAACAGTAGAGGCCGCAAAAAACGTGTTCGACCACGAAGTCATCCCTACCGAGAACATGTGGTGCGCCCACACTCCCAGGCTGATAAATCCAATAGCCACGAGCGCGCCCACCATAGCCTGTCTCCCAAAAATCGGCTTGCGCGAGAACACCGGAACCACTTCGTTCAAGCAGGCGAAGGCAAGAAAGATCAGGATGTAAACCTCTGGGTGCCCGAAGATCCAGAAGAAGTGCTGCCATAACACTGCCGACCCGCCCTTTTGCGTATTGAAGAAGTTTGCGCCGAGATACCGGTCCAGGAGCAACATGATTTGCGCAGCGGTCAGCGGCGGCAGCGCGATCACAATCAGCCACGAATCCACCAGCATCGTCCAGACAAACATAGGCATTTTGGTCAGCGTCATTCCGGGACAGCGCATGGAAATCGTCGTAACGATCACGTTAATGGCGCTGGCGATACTTCCAATACCCGAAACCAGAATGCCGAGAATCCAATAATCCGTGGCATGCCCGCGTGAGAATGCCCTTTCGGTCAGCGGCGCATAAGCGAACCAGCCGACATCGGGAGCTGATCCCGAACCGCCCAGCCCGCCGCCTCCGATATAACTGAAGTACAGCAAAAGCCCGCCAAACAAAAAAATCCAAAACCCGAACGCATTGAGGCGCGGGAAGGCCATGTCACGCGCTCCGATCATCAACGGCACCAGGTAGTTCGCAAATCCGGCAATAAACGGCATGCCGACCAGGAACACCATGGTAGTGCCATGCATGGTAAAGAGCCGGTTATAAGTGTCCGGATCGACAACGTGCAGGTTCGGAAAGATCAACTGAGTCCGAATCACCGTCGCTTCCAGGCCCGCGATTACGAAGAATATGATCGAGCTCACGATGTACATGAGCCCCAACCGCTTGTGGTCTACCGTTGCCACCCACTTATAGAGCGTCTCTGAAAAGGAGAACTCCTTTTCAACCGCTCGAGGCCGATCCAACGGATAGTCAATCGTCGCCATGTCATCCCTCTTCTATTTCAGTGTTTCCAGATATGCAACTACCTGATCCAGTTCGCGATCCGTGAGCTTCAGGCTCGGCATCAGGCAACCCGGTTTAATACCCTGCGGGTCGTTGACCCAGGCCCGCAAATTCTTTCTGTTGTTTTCTATCACACCTCCGCCGATCTCGCGGCGGCTCATGAGGTGGGTCAGGTCGGGCCCAAACTTACCGATTGCAGTTGTCCCTTGTACCATATGGCAATTCACGCAGGACAAGGACAGGAAAACCGCTTTATCCTGCGCCGCTTCGCTCGCCTCGTTTGCTTTCGTCTGCTGGTTCAGCGTCCATTTTTTAAAATCTTCCGGAGGTTCCGCTACCAGTCGTATCTGCATATTGGCGTGCTGCGTGCCGCAGTACTCAGCGCAGTTCCCGTAATAGTACCCAGCCGCTTTGGGGTTCATCCAAAGATAGTTATCGCGATTAGGAATCACATCGGTTTTACCGGAAAGCTGGGGAACCCAAAAGCTGTGAGCTACATCCATGCTCTGCAGCATGAAGTATGTCGCTTGCGCTCCGTCCAGTGAGAAAGGTATATGAACCTCATTAGCCGTGGTGATGCCGTAATCGGGATACTGCACTTCCCACCACCACTGATGCCCAATCACAGTGACGTGCGTGGTCGTCTTCGGCGGACTGGCGTTCTGCACTCCTGCCACAACACGAGCGGTTACTCCGATCAGTACAAAAACAATCAGGATTGGAATAATTGTCCAGGCAACCTCAATCTGATTGCTGCCATACACCTGGGGCGGCTCTTGGCGCAAGTCGTCACCCGGCCTGCTGCGGAAACGCGCAATAGTGTAGACGATCAGACCGCCGACCACAACAAAGATAGCGCCTGTAATCGCAAACGTGAGAAGAGCTACCTGCTTTTCCGATTCCCCGGGAGATGCCAGGGGTCTGAACATGTTTGCAATTTTGCGCTCAGGCAGATTCGAAGCCTGGACCTGCAAAAAGGCTAACAAGGAATACGGATTCAAGATATTTCACCTCCCGCACCTACTTCTACTTTAACCGGAATTATTCCAGCTCAAGTGTAAATTTTATAAACGAACTATTACCAGCTATGCTCGTAGTAATAAAAGGTATTATGCCGCTTCAATTAGAGCAACACCAGTCCGGAGGTGTAACAGTTCTTCGAATCAGTAAAAAATTTGTCGGAGAGCCTGATTCTGCTTACCTGCTGGTTGTCATTGATCAATTAATTGCGAGTGGAAAGAAGGATCTCCTTCTTAATTTAAGAGAGCTCACTGAAATCGACAACGCTGGTTTGGGTGCGCTGGCAGAGGCGCACGCTAAAGTGACGGCGGCGGATGGAGTGATTAAAATCGTCAATGCCGCCCAGCGTCACATTGATTTGCTGATTTTGTCGCAACTTGCTCCGCTTTTCCCTAGCTTCAACGATGAGGACGAAGCGGTTAAGAGCTTTGCTCCCGAGCCAAAACCGTTTGACATCTTAGAGTTCGTGAGAGAAGTAAACGAGGAACAGCAGGGTCAGCAACTGGGGGCGGACGGAAACTCAGGGCAACAGCCCACACCGGAGCAAAGATAACACTGCCGTTCTACCGAAAGCTATAAGTAGTCTGTTCCCGCCTCTTCGATGTCTGTTGATAAGAGCTAACAGTTTGGTTAAGCGCGAACAGGATGCTATTGAGCTGTTCGTGTGACTCGGCCTGCACGATGATTTTTGCCTGCGGCTTTTGCCCGTGCATCCGGAATGCCATTTCAGGCCCTTCCTTTTGTGATTGACCTTGC
>JAFAZU010000563.1 GCA_019239585.1 Acidobacteriaceae bacterium | reverse complement strand
TTTTTTTCTGTTCGCCTGCTGGCAATAGCGGTCTATCGGCAAGGACGGTGTGGCCGTAGGCGCACGTAGGGAAGCCCGCCGCCTGCATAAGCGGCGGGCCGAGCCGGTCAAACCCGGCGAGCCGGTGCGCCGTTGGTAAGTTGGAAAACACTGGCGGGGTTTTGGGTGTGGGTTTACTCGTCTTGCTGCGGACGTTTGGGCGGCGCTCCGGGCAGCGGCGGCGGCTTGTGCCCCGGCCACAGGCGGATATAGCCAATATCGCCCCGGACGCTAGCATTCGTGTAGGAGTGCGAAATCTGATTGCCTTGCTCGTCGGTTTCGATGTAGCCGCGCCCGACCCTTACCCATTCCACGAATTTCCCGCGCAGATAATAAGTTTCGTCCCTGATCAAATCTATCATTATGCAATTTCTGCTGCCCGGACTTTCCGCACCAGCAATGATTTTACTCCCGCAAATGTCGGGCAATGCCATGGGAACACTGGCCGGGGGCTTTATCTTGTTTCCTGAAGACTTGGCAGCAGTGGACGGCGTAACCTGAAATGGACTATGAACCCTGCATCGTGGCGGACGGCATCAAGGCTGACGGCGATAAGACCGCGCAACTCGAAGCTCTGAAAAAGCGCCTCGAAAAAACCAAGGCGCAAATCATGGCTATCGAAACCCGGCACAAGGAACAGGCCCGCAAAGATGACACCCGCCTCAAAGTGCTCATCGGTGCGGCGCACATCGCCGATGCCGAAGTGCATGAAGAAACACGGACGGCGGTGAAGCAAGTTCTCGAACGCGCCATCACTGCCGAACGCGATCGGGAATTTCTGAAAGAAAAAGGCTGGCTCTAAAAAAGCTGCCTCAAAAATCTCTGTTTCACCGGACCAGTCACTCCGGTCGGCGTTTCGCTCTGACGCAGCCTTCGGATAACTCGCCGTTATATCTACTCGGTTGGCTCAGCGCGTAGGGTTCCTAGCAGTCAAGTGTTTCAGCCATAGCCCGTGGCTTTGTGCCGGGTTCCTTGGGTCCTTCGACATTCACTGGACCAGAGAAGTTCCAGTCGAGCTTGCGCATTAACTCTTCCTCAGTGTACCCAAAAAATCTAGTAAGCTTCTCCGACCATGTGGTTCCTTCGGGCGTGGATGTGACGTGACGAGGAGAAAGCTGTTGCTCCGGCTGCGACGGTAACTTTTCCACAGTGAATTCTGGGTGGTGCGCCAGCAGGGCAGAGATTTGAAAGTCCTTATTCTCCACGTTCTCTGCTATGCCAAAAAAGAGGATGGCTCTTAAATTGCGCGCGTCTAATCGAGAACCAGTTCTCTCCTCAATCATCTTCTCGACCTCTTCCGGAAGTCGAACTATGAACTCACCCATGCTTCCCCCAAAATGCTCGGCGTTGAAAAACGACCGTCGATAGCACCGAAGGGGAAAAGTGCAAATAGAAATCAGCGTTAATGCCGCGCGCCCGATGAGGAAAAACACTGGCAAGGCCGAAGCGCTTTGAAACGTGAGGAATTTGCGGTTGCCGCCATGAACGGGCAATTTTACCTTCGCAGCATCTGGTGGGCTGGCGTATAATTAAAATGCGCGGACAGTCCACCGCGCCTGTCAGGTTTGGGAGATGCGCGAAAGGGGCCGTCGCGACCGACCACCACGGCGGCCCCACCCCTACACTGCGGTTCCTAGCGGACTTACCCACCCCCGCACTGCGCTACGCTGTTGAGGGCTTCGCTACGTGCGGGCGTGGATAAGTCCTAGCCCGACAACGGCCCCGCCGTGGTTCTCTATCGCAGGGCCACCAAGGATGCTCGCAGAGGCGTCTTTCGCCCCCGGCCAGTGTTCCCTATCTCTTTTCTCTCCAATCGTGCCTGCGGGCAAAAATTCCCGAGTCACGGTGCCCCTTATCTGTTGCTGGCTTCTCTCCGCCTGAACAGGCGGTAGGGTTCTGTTCTGAAAAGACTAAAAAAGTTGCGCCCTCCGGGCGCTCCGCATTTCTTTTTCTTTGAAATTAGACCCGAGGCCGAAAGCCGAGATCCGCTTATGCCGCGAAGCCGAAGGCGAGCGGCGCTTGCCTGATTAAAAAAGTTCTAAAAAAGTTCTAGCAAAAACGCCGAAATCGAAAAGTGCTTGATTTTCAAGGGAAAAAATACGGGTTTCAGGATACGCCCGTATCCTGAAACCCGTGCCAGCGTATCCTGAAACCCGTGCCTACTTGCGGGGTCTTTTTTGCGTGATGGTCGGGACCTTGTGGACATGCACAAGGTCATCGTCAATCTCCCATGTTGCGACAGCGCCGGTGGCCTGTAGTTCGTCCAGTGCCTTGCGCAGCTTTTGACGGTAGCTGCGTATGGAAGTTTTATTGGCGCTGCCGCAAAGGTCGCGCAAAGTTTCGACCCTGTAGGGGTATGGTTTTTCGTGAGTGGCATATAGGGCATGCAGCCAAAGAGCGAGCGGCTTGCCGCGTAATTTGCGGCGTTGTTCTGCGAGTAGGCCCGTCCAGCCATTGTGAAACAGCGGCGCAAGTTTGGGATTTACCTTGATGAGATAGCGGCGGGTAAGGTCGTCCTTGACGCCTTCCATGATGAGAGAGCCGGAATAACTGTAGCGGCCAACTTTGATTTCAAGAGGCTGCTGCAAGCGAATGAGAGAAGCGTGAAGCTGCCGGTGGTCGGTGCTGCCCGTACAGCGCCCAAGGGCTTTAAGTAAGCCGTGCGCTGACGTGTGACAGGTTTCACCAAGCGGATGAAGCCGGGCAAGGTGGAAAACCTCGGCGCATACATCGAGGTCTTCCTGATTAAGCTGCTCGCCCTTGAAACGTATTTCGACGCCGTTCACGGCGGCGATTAGTTCATAGTTGATGAAGCGGCGCGCCCTGCTCTTGACCGCAGAGAAAAGAGCGGAACGCAAAGCCGGGTTCGGCATTCCCCGCACCGGCTCCGGCCACAAGGGAAGCTGAATAATCTTTGCTGGCGGCTTCGGTTCGGCGGTTTCGCTGTGCGGGTTGGCCTTAACGGCACGCCCTAGATTTTCGAGCGCTCGCGCTAGTTCGGCATCGATGCGCTGCGGGTCGCTCATGCTGCCTCCGAGGTGGCCCGGATATAACCACGCCTGATTTTGACTGTCATGCGTTTTGTAAGCGCGGCCTCTGCTGCTGGCTCGCTGTCGAAAAGTTGCTCCCTCACCTGCCCTGCTGAACCGATGCGGCCCCATTCGCTAATCAGGCCCCATTGCCCGAAGAGCGTCGGCGCGACGTGAAGCGCGTAAAAACGATGCAGGTTGCTGGAAGGTTTGGAACGGATAAGTTTAATCACGGTCCCCTCTCCCATGTGAGCGTTCATTTTCGGCGGTGTTTAGCAAAAAGATCCGCAAGGGCTTCCTCCAGCAATTCTTGGGCGGTTGTTTCGCGGTCGACCGCCAAGCGCCGGAGTTCGGCCCATGTGGAGCGCGGGAAGTGTCCGGCGATAATCTTTTTGCCCTCGCGGTCATGGCGAGCGGCGACGGTCGCACGTGGTTCGGTTTTCGGTTCGTCGGGCTGTGCCGTTGTGAGGTTCAGCTTTGGAAGTTTCGCGCGTTGAGCCATAGTGGACATACCGTTATATGATAATACCGGTATATATAAATACCGGTATATGTTGATACCGGTATATGGTTATACTTTTGTAAGCCAGTTGTAAAGGGCTTGAATTTCCATCGCGGCTTTGCCGTGCGGCTCTAGCTCCTCGACGCTGCGGCCATCATTAAGGGCGTCCGAATAAGCGACACGGCTATGGATCTCCACCGGGGCGATAGGAAGGATGTCGGCTAAGGCTTGCCTTGCCTCGTCGGCGCGGCTGCCGGTTGGCGGGACTCCATTCAAGACGAAAGCCGCCTTCTTGCCACCGGCGCGGCGCACCATATCTACCGTGGCGGCGCTGGCTCCAAGGTCATACAGGGTCGGGCGGCAGGGTATTAGAACGAAGTCGGCGGACTGAATGGCTGCGTCTGCCGATACGTCGGCATGTCCGGCGGTATCCACTAGGACAAGCGTAGCTCCCTGCTGGCGGGCCTCCACAAGCAAGCGAGGCAATTCGGCCGGACGTGCGGCAACAACCGCAAGGTCGTCCTTGGCCCTGCGCTGCGCCCAAAGCCGTGCACTGGCTTGCGGGTCAAGATCGATGATAGCTGCGACCGCCCCTTGGCGTCGGGCGGAAACCGCCAGATGAACGGCCAGCGTGCTTTTGCCGCTTCCGCCTTTTTGGGTAACTAGCGCAACAGTTTTCATGGATTGACCTATTGGTGTACCGTTATACCGGTATAATATACCGTTATACCGTTACTATGGTATAAAATCAGCCTTTGAATTGGTCAAGAGGGGGAAGCCGAATTCTACCTATAGAGACCGTTGCGCTCCCGTTCCGGTCGCATAAGCCCCATTATGTCAACGAAAAACAAGTATCCGGAAAGTATCCGCGCCGTCCCGGAACGTCTTGCCCGTCCTGTACTTCAAAACCCCCAGTAAAAAACCGGCGCGGCGCTCCAGCGAATACTTGCCGCAACCGGGCAGGGCGCGGCGCGGCGGACACAATATGTAGAAAAGGCTGGTTCGGCAGGCTCAGGCGCTTGTCAGCTAGGGCGGGGTAAGCTGCCAAAGCACCTTGCCAACCTTGAAGTCTTGATATGTTGCCGGAATAGCCGGTGATTGTAAGGCTTGGTGGGCATCAACATGAACCCACAATTGCTCCTCGCAAGTTTTCGTGTTCAAACCAACGGAGGTGCCGAGAACGTGAGGCACGCGCCCGAATAACTCGTTGTTCAACATCATTGCGGCTTCGCTCATACGAATAGCTGGTCTATCACTCCATCGTGGCTGCCCCATGCTTCCCCCCCCAAATGCTGGCCGTTGAAAAACGACCGTCGATAGCACCGAAGGGTGAAGGTGAAAAGCAAAATCGTGGTTAACGCGCACGCCCTGCTGGTTAATTTGCACTTGAAATTTGAAACACGAAAAGGCCTGATTTTATTGGCTTTCTGAATGTTGCAGGATCTATCCTTTGTGTAACACACAGTTCGATACAGGGCAGTTTGAAATTTGTGAGACCCCGATGTAAGGAAAACCGGCAATGAAAAGCTAAGTCTGTGCGGCAACTGGATGAGGCAGTGAACAAGATGGCGATTAGAGGGCCTTAGGCTTGAGAAAGACCGGACGCATAATCTCTCGCGGTGCACCTCTCATAATTGCATTTCCAATCAGTATCTTTTTGACAGAGGGGAGGGGGGTGAACAGGAGTACGGATTATGGCGATGACGCGTCGAAATTTCATTAAAGCCAGCATTAAAGCCAGCATCGGTGGAGTGGCGGCGCTCTATATAGGGCAAGGGGTGTCTGGCGCGCAAAGCGCCCCCCCGTCGTTCGAATGCCCCCCCGCCACCCTCCCGTCGGCCAACGAGATCATCGTAGTCGGTGTGGACGGTTCCGATCTCACCCCCCAGTACCTCGATGATTATCTGAGTGTCGGCGCCACCGTGTGGCAGGTCTCCGGGAATACCATGGATGTTGAGCGTTTTAAGGAGATCGACACCTTTGTGCAGGAAAACTCTTCGAAGGTCATTCTGGCCAAGTCCTACAATGATATCCTGGCCGCTAAACAGGCGGGCAAGGTTGCCATCGTCGCCGGCGCTCAAGATTTGTACACGCTGGACGCGTCGTGGCAAGATGGTATCGTCGAGGATAATCCTCTCCCGAACTACGGCAACAATTGGCTTGTCAATCCGCCGCAAACGCAGCTTCCCTATTATTACGGCAGGGGGCTCCGGATTGCCAACCTCGCCTATAATTTCTCCAATTTTTTTGGCGGCGGCTGCCTTGACCCGGAGACGCCTCTGTCGAAGGCGGGCCGGTATATCGTCGGCCAGTTGCAGGAAATCGGCATTCTGGTCGATACCAGCCATTCGAGCGAGCGGACCAGCCTCGAAATTGCCAAGATGGCAACCCGGCCGGTTGTCATTTCACATTCGAACCCTGCCGCGCTAGACGATAATCCGCGTAACGTCAGCGACCGCCTAATCGAGTGTATTGCCAAAACCGGCGGCCTAATCGGTCTGAACGCGACGAACGATTTTATACTTTGGAGCCGAGCGGACGCCCCCTATGCGGAAACCGGGCCCTTTCCCCCTCAGGCGAGCATTTCGCAATATGTCGATATGATCGATTATGTCGTTCGCCTCGTGGGAATCGACTACGTCGGCCTTGGTACTGACTGGACCTGGGGCGACCCCGTGGGTGGGAACGATAACAACGCTGCAGGTGGTGATCCTGCCAAATCATTCGTGTATCCACCCGATATGATACACAAGCAGGCCTATCTCGAGTTCGTCGCGAATTTCGCGGAAGTATGTCAACTCCCAAACCTCGAGGCGGAACTGGTACGCCATGGCTACTCTTCCACCGACATGGCGAAAATCATGGGCGGTAACTGGATGCGCGTGTTCAGTCAAGCCTGGAACTCTTGACATGTCCCGGACCTTCATTCTGGCGGTAACCCTCATGGGTCTTGCCGTTGGTTTTCGTTCGAATACTGCCATAGGAGCGCGGTCTAGGTCACGCATAGAAACGCCACATTGAGCAGCTAATGCTCGGCAGGCTTGAACGTAATCCCGCCAGAACGAAAAGCTGTAGTAAGTTCGGTCGCACTGCAAAACCACGAACACCATGAAGTTCCAGCAAGGGTTGTGATGCTTCTCGTCGGGGATGGTTCAAGGCTATCGCGGTTAAGCAGCGCACATCCTCTTCAGAATTTCTTTGGTAATGACGGCGGGGCCGCCCGCGCCCTTTTCCATTCGCAGATGGTCAAGAAGTCCTATCGCGTGTAGAAGCCCGCCACTCAGCTGCGCTCGCCGATTTTTTCACCTGAGTATCATCGGCGTAAGCATAACGCTTCGCCCAGATGGGCACTTCGCCTTTAGAAAATCTGGTGGCGAAGTCAGTCATAATGGCAAACCCTAAGCCGGAAGATACGTAGTAGGAAGGAGGCCCTTAAAATCTGGGGGGAACTCTCGACAGAATGTTATCTTTATCGAAGGTTTCTAGCCTTTGTGGAACACTGGCGGGGGCTACTTCGCATAATAAGCCTCCGTTAACCTCAGGGGCTTATGCCTCGTCGTGTTCCCGCCGCGCCTTATCTACATCAATTTTGATGTGTTGTTGACATCAAAAATGATTTGCTCTTTTTTTCTGTTCGCCTGCTGGCAATAGCGGTCTATCGGCAAGGACGGTGTGGCCGTAGGCGCACGTAGGGAAGCCCGCCGCCTGCATAAGCGGCGGGCCGAGCCGGTCAAACCCGGCGAGCCGGTGCGCCGTTGGTAAGTTGGAAA
>JAFAZU010000560.1 GCA_019239585.1 Acidobacteriaceae bacterium | reverse complement strand
GCGATTGCTCAAAATCGGAGCGATGGTGCGCGTCAGCGTTCGCAAGATCTGGATATCGCTGGCCAGCGCCCATGCGGCGGCACCGCTATTTGCTCACGTCTACTCCACTCTGCGTTGTTGAGTCCGCGCCCGCTGCACAAAAAGCGGTGGACTGTTCTTTGACAATTTCGCTGCTTCTCGGGATCATCTCGGGGAAAGTGTGTCCGCTCACGTCCGAGTGCTCCTTCCGTTCTGCTAAATCTGTTCGGATACTGCACTCCCCTGCGCTCCTTGACCCTCGTGAGAAATCCAGGTTTAGTTATCCTTTAGAGAACCTTAAGGCCGCCCCAAGGTCAACGCTTTTATACTGACTCCAGACGCGTTTGTGATACGGCATCGCTCCTCATAATGTCATGATCTGTGCCTAGAACTTAATGCTGATCCCATAACCCTAGAGAACTTAAGCATGAAAGTCGTTTTCACGGGCGCTATACTTTGTTTGATTTTTCTAACCTGTGTCACGGGTGTTCTTTCCCTACATAGAGAGGTCCGGAAGGATTTCGAAATGCCCGCTTACATGGGGGCGGTTCCCAATCATGTGCAATCTGCCATTCTGCATCAAGTTCCTCTCGGAAGTACCAAACAGGAGGTCGACCGGTATTTGCAGAGTCGAGGAGTCGGACAGGACGGCAACAGCACCTGCCGGTGGCGGGAGCAGGAAGGTCAACTGAATTGTGTGATCGGCACTCACCCTCCTGCTTGGAATTTGGTTCGAGAGATCTGCCTGCTCTCCTTTGTTTTTGATTCCGATCACAAGCTTAGGGACGTGCAGGTGCGCTCTCGGCTGGGAGGGCCGAACCTTTCCCTTGAGTAAACCCCAGTCTTGAGTTGAGACCCAACAAAGAGTCGCACCCATTAGCAGCGTTAGGGTAGGGCTGCCTACCTGAACTCTGACCGCTGCCGAGCTACGACTCCGACGTCCAGCATAGTCGATCACTTGACCGAACTTTATGTGTTTGTCGATGATTTCTTAGCCGCTCACGTGTCTTTAGCGCAATGGCGACAATCGCCATACAACTGGGCGAAAGAGGCCGAGATGCTGGTCTTGGCACGCGCCGATGTGCCGGAAAAGAAATACCTGCTTGCCCAGGTGCGGCAAGCGATTGAAACCTCGTTTTCGCAGTTGTGGTATCGATTTCTGGATCGAGTCTTCTCACGCTCTTGGCGGGGCTTATGGAATACCGTGCAGTTGAAAATCATCTACTACAATCTGCGCCACGCCGGTCTTCTCTCGGCTTGAGTAGCTCAACAACTCAATACTGAAGTGGAGTAAAGTGTTTATGATGTTCTTGACCAGACCTCTTCGGTTCACAATATAGGTTCATTTCGGATGATTCCGAGGCTGCCTTTTACGAAAACAAACCATGACCCATCCGACTGTATCTCCGATCTCAGCGACTGCTTCTCACTCGGACCGGCCCTTGGAAAGGGCCGTGCCCCAAGCCAGCCTGTCTGCTCTTACCCTAGCGGCGCTCGGCGTCGTGTTTGGCGATATTGGCACCAGCCCTTTGTACACGCTACAGGCATGTCTACAGAGCGCTGGCGGCAAGCGTGTCAGCACGGAAGATGTGTTTGGCATTCTCTCCCTGATGGCTTGGGCGCTGCTCCTCGTCGTGACGATCAAATATCTGTTTTTCATTCTGCGCGCCAATCATGGAGGCGAAGGCGGGATTTTTGCCCTGCTCGCGCTTGTGCCCGAGCGCTTCCGTGCCGCTGCCGTCCGGCACGGGCGAGTGACTGGGATTGCTCTGCTGGGTGTGATCGGCGCGGCTCTCTTATATGGGGACGGCGTCATTACACCGGCCATCTCAGTGTTGAGCGCCGTCGAAGGCCTTACCCTGGTCAGCGCTTCTTTCAAGCCTTGGATCGTGCCGCTGACATGCGTGATCCTTCTCGGCCTCTTTCTTCTCCAGCGTCGGGGAACCGGCAGCGTGGGCCGCCTGTTCGGTCCCGTCATGCTGGTCTGGTTTACGACTTTGGCTGCGCTCGGTATCTGGCACATTCTGGAGTATCCCGCAATTCTGGGGGCGCTTTCTCCGCATCATGGCATCAGTTTTTTTACGCGCCATGGCATACACGGCTTTTTGATTCTAGGGTCCGTGGTCCTGGTGGTGACAGGAGGAGAAGCGCTCTATGCCGACCTCGGCCATTTCGGGATCGCGCCGATCCGTCGCGCCTGGCTCGGCTTGGTGTTTCCGGCGCTCCTGTTGGGCTACCTGGGCCAGGGAGCATTGGTGCTCTCGCATCCCGAAGCGCGCGAGAACCCCTTCTTCGCCCAAGTTCCCGTCGGCGCGGCTACGGTGGCTTTAGTTCTGCTGTCGAGCGCAGCTACCGTAATCGCCTCCCAGGCCCTGATCTCCGGCGCGTTTTCGCTCACGCGCCAAGCCATGGTGCTGGGCTACTTTCCGAATGTCACGGTGCAGCACACCTCTGAACAGACCGAAGGCCAAATCTATATTCCCGAAGTCAATGCCTTGCTGGCGTTAGGCTGTCTGCTGCTCGTGCTCACCTTCCGAGAGTCGGTGAAGCTCGCCGCTGCTTACGGCATTGCCGTAACCGGCACGATGGCGATCACCTCCGTACTGTTTTACATCGTGGCCCACTACCGCTGGCAGTGGGCGGCGTGGAAAGCCGTCGCGCTGCTGCTCTTTTTCCTGTCCTTTGACATCCCGTTTCTCGGAGCCAACCTGTTTAAATTCTTTGAAGGCGGCTATGTACCCGTCCTGATCGGCGCTTCGCTCATCGCCGCCATGCTGATCTGGAATCGCGGCCGAACCTCCCTCGAAGAACAGTATGCGACTAAATATCCCTCGTTTACGGCGGTCCGGCCGCAAATTCAGGAGTGCCTGGCTCAGCGAGTGCCCGGCACGGGCGTGTTTATCGCCTCCAGCCCCGACCACGTACCCCCGATCCTGGTGCATTTTGTCAAGCGTTGCCGCGCTTTGCAGGAACACGTGCTCCTGCTCACCGTACGGACCGAGACCTATGCCTACGTACCGCTGGATCAACAGTATGAAATCACGGACCTGGGCGACGGCTTCTGGAATGTGGTGCTGCATTTTGGCTATATGGAGCACCCGCGCGTGGCCGAGCGGCTCCAGGAGGTGATCGAGAAGAAGCATTTACCGATCGATCTCAAAGAGATCACTTACTATGTCGGCAAGGAAACGCTGACCGCCGCCAAGTCGGGCCAAATGGGCCGCGTGGCCGAGCGGATCTTCGCATACCTGCAGCGCAATGCGGTCGAGGTGGAGAGCACCTTTTGCCTGCCGCCGCAGCAAGTGGTTGAGATCGGAACCCAGATCGACTTATGAGAGCGCGCCGCGACGGTGTTGGACGGTGAGAACCTGATGCCCTGCCCGTTGCAGAGCTCGTTAGCACGCTGTCGGTGGGGAGAAGCGGCCCACTCACGCCGGCACCGGCAGAAAGATCACCTCGTGACCCGCCTGTTGCAGTTGGCGCGCGAAGCGCTGTTCAGCCGAAAGCCAGAAACGATGCTGATGTCCTGCAATTACAATGAGGGAATGGGGCGGTAGAACCTCCCAAAGATCTGTGGTGTTGGCCGGGTAGGAAGTGACTTTGATTTGTAAATCGCGGCTGTGTGGCAGCAGGTTGAGAAAGTATCGGGCCGTAAAGTCCGCCAGGGTCCGAGGCGTGATCCGGGAAACTGGAGACCGGGCAGAATCCGGCACCAAAAGCTGAATGTGCGTTTCGAAATCCCACGTGAGTTGAGCAGCGGTCTGCAGACTGAGAAGAGTGTATTGCACCGTAGTAAAGATGACGGAGAGTTCCAGCCCATGTTGTCGCTGCTTGATTTCCTGTTCTTCGAGTAAGGTGCTCTTCATGGCGACTCGTTATAATTCGCCGGTCTTGTTGTTTCCAGTGAATCCTAACTTGAAGATAAGGAGTAACGGCTCAAGAGGGACTTAAGCGCAGCTAAGGACTTTCTAAGCCAGAGTCACAAAACAGCGAGGGCCGTATCTCTTTACGCAGGTGATCTGCTTGCACGGAACGAGTAAAACAGGAGAATGTGGAAAAGTTGCCGAACTGCTATCGATGTCTCCGGTCTGCTTTGTTATCCTGCAGCCTGGCTATTCAATATTCTTGTAAAACAAAAGAAAGGATTTTCCCTTGCTCAGAACCTCTTTCGTACTCGCGACTGTGCTCTTGCTGACCAACGTCCTTCATGCTGCTTCCATTTATGACTTCACTTTAAATTCCATCGACAGTAAACCAGTGCCGTTGTCCGAATACAAAGGCAAAGTCCTCATGCTGGTCAATGTCGCGAGCCGTTGCGGCTACACCCCGCAATATACTGGCCTGGAGTCCTTGTACGAAAAGTACAAGAGCCAAGGATTTGTAATCCTCGGGATTCCGGCGAATAACTTCGCAGGCCAGGAGCCCGGCACCAATGCGGAAATCAAAACCTTTTGCAAAAGCAAGTATGCCGTGACCTTTCCGATGATGTCGAAAATCTCCGTAGCCGGAGCCGATAAAACGCCGCTGTATCAATACCTGACGAGCAATGGAAAAACGAGCGGCGAAATCCAGTGGAACTTCACCAAATTTCTGATTGGGCGCGACGGTCAGATCCTAGCCCGTTTCGAGCCTGCCGTCACTCCCGATGACCCGAGCCTCAACGTAGCAGTAGAGAAAGCATTGCAGTAGTAGTTTCCCCCGTTCCAGCATTTTTCATTCAACAACGAACTGCCATCTGTATTACTCTTTTGTTAGGGCTAAGTCATGGCACTAAAACTGACTGTTAACGGACGGTCCACAACCGTCGATGTTCCGGCGGACACGCCTCTTCTCTGGGTGCTCCGCGATATTCTCAACCTTCACGGCACAAAGTACGGCTGCGGCATCGGTCAGTGCGGTGCCTGCACGGTCCATCTGAACGGTCAGCCGGTGCGCTCGTGCGTAACGACGGTAGGCAGCGTAGCGACGGCGAAGATCACAACCATTGAGGGACTTTCGCCCAAGGGCGCTCATCCCCTGCAACAAGCCTGGCGAGAGGTCGATGTACCGCAATGTGGATATTGCCAGGCCGGTCAGATTATGTCGGCTGCGGCTTTGCTGTCCAAACACCCCAAACCGACCGACGAGCAAATTGATGAAGCCATGAACGGCAACCTGTGCCGTTGCGGAACCTACGTTCGCATCCGGCAAGCGATTCACAAGGCCGCCGGGATGCCTGCTAACGGGGCTGGGCAACGAGCTGAGTTGGTCAATGGTCAAAATCTTCGCCATGAAGAAGGAGGTCTATAAGCATGCGCGTAACCCGTCGTTCTTTCCTGCAAGTAACCGCTTTATCCGGCGGAGGCATGCTGATCGGTACGTATATCGGGCCGAAGAAAGCTTCCGCACAGCAACCACCCCAAGCCCCGCTCGCGCCCAACGCCTTTATCCGAATTGCTGCTGATGGCACAGTCACGCTGGTAGCGAGAAACCCGGAGATCGGGCAGGGCATTCGGAACATGCTTCCCATGCTGATCGCCGAAGAACTCGACGTGGACTGGAAATCCGTGAAAGTGGAACAGGCCGATTTTGATAAAGCAAAGTACGGTATTCAGTTCACGGGCGGCAGCCGCGCTGCTTCCAACAATTGGATTCCCATGCGGCAGGTCGGAGCGGCCGGCCGTCAAATGCTGATTGCGGCAGCGGCGCAGACCTGGAATGTTCCCGAAAACGAGTGCTACACCGCTAATGGCCGCGTCTATCACCGGACGACCGACCGCTCCCTGGGCTATGGAGAACTGGCCGCGAAAGCCGCTACGCTTCCTCCTCCTGACCCCAAGTCTCTGAAGTTCAAGGACGCGAAGGATTACAAAATCATCGGCCAGTGGACGCCCGGCGTGGACGTGCCTGACATTGTCGTCGGCAAGCCCATCTACGCCATCGACTTTACGGCTCCGGGTATGCTCTATGCGGCTTATCAGAAATGCCCCGTTTTCGGCGGCAAAGTCGTTAGCGCGAACGTGGACGAGATCAAGAAAATGCCGGGTATTCGAGATGCCTTTGTTGTGGAGGGCCAAGTTAAAGTCGGACCTGTCATAGAAGGCGATCCCGGTCTGGAGCCGGGAGTAGCCATCGTGGCGGATACCTGGTGGGCCGCGCAAACCGCACGCAAAAAGCTGGATGTGAAATGGGACGAGGGTGCCGGCGCGCAGCAGAGCAGCGCGGAATTTGCCCGACGCGCCGAAGAACTATCGAAGGGAACGCCGACGCACGAGTTAAAGAAAATCGGAGATGTGGATGCCGGGCTGAAAAGCGCATCGAAGCAAATTGAGGCAGCTTACTTCTACCCATTCATCTCGCACGCGCCACTGGAGCCGAGAAATTGCAGCGCCCACTTCAAAGACGGAAAAATCGAAATCTGGTCCAATTGCCAAATTCCAGAACGAGGCCACGGTCTGGTCGCTAAGACGCTCGGCATTCCTCCGGAAAACATTACCATTCACCTGCTGCGGGCAGGCGGCTCCTTTGGCCGTGGGCTGACCAATGACTACATGGCCGAGGTCGCCTTTATTGCGAAAAAGGTAGGCGTTCCGGTGAAACTGGTCTGGTCCCGCGAAGACGACATGACTCACGACTTTTATCGTCCCGGCGGTTTCCACTTCCTGAAAGGCGGCGTCGATGCTTCCGGCAACTTGGTTGCTTGGCAGAACCACTTCGTAACCTTCGGAGACGGCGACAAATACTCACCCTCTGCAACCATGGCTCCCGGCGAGTTTCCGGCTGGCTTCGTGCCGAACTTCGCGGCGTACGCCTCGCTCATGCCGCTGATTCTGAAAACCGGCGCGTTGCGGGCGCCCGGCGCGAATTCACAATGTTTCGTCATGCAATCTTTCATTGACGAGTTGGCCCATGCCGCCGGGAAGGACCCGGTGGAGTTCCGGCTGAATCTGCTGGATCAACCGGGACGCGACAAAGTGAAAGAAGCCGCTAAGCCCAAAGTGGAAAACGAAGGAGCACCCACGCAGCGCGACCGCGACCGACAGGCTTACGATGTCGACCGCATGCGCGGCGTGTTGCAAGCCGTAGTGGAACGCTCCGGCTGGGGGAAACGCACGCTGCCGAAAGACACAGCTCTCGGCGTTGCTTTTCATTACAGCTTCCAAGGCTACTTCGCGCATGTCGCCGAAGTCAGCGTCAATGCCAATAACCAGGTAAAGGTGAATAAGGTTTGGGCTTGCGGCGATGTCGGCAAGCAAATTGTCAATCCGAGCGGCGCAGAGGCGCAAGTGCAAGGCGCGATCATTGACGGCCTCAGCGAAGCAATGCGGCAGGAGATCACCCTCGAAAACGGCCGGGTGGTTCAAACCAATTACAACCAGCACCCAATTACCAGCATCCGGCAAGCGCCGCAAATTGATGTGCATTTCGTGAAAACCAATCACGAACCGACTGGTCTGGGCGAACCGGCGCTCCCGCCGCTGATACCGGCTGTTTGCAATGCTATTTTTGCGGTAACCGGGAAACGAGTTCGCTCCTTGCCGCTGGCGAAGAGCGGCTTTTCCTGGGCTTAACTGATATGTATTGCTTACCGACAACTTGTGTTTTA
>JAFAZU010000557.1 GCA_019239585.1 Acidobacteriaceae bacterium | reverse complement strand
ACCTAGCATCGCATTGAATTGTCGGCGTTTCATATTTCGATTGCAACATGCCCTCGCCAATAGAAGTTAACCGGAACGAGCATGTCCGATCGACAGATCTTGCCTGATGAGCAACTGAGTCACCAAATTCTCGTTAATGGGCGTGGGCAGACAATAGCGGCGGCCTAGTTCCACAATGGCTCGATTCAAGGCTTCCCATTCGAGCCGCTTGCCTTTTTCGTAGTCCTGCAACATGGAGGTGCGCGTACCGCGCGGGTAGGTGGCGAGCCGTTCTAAAATTCTCTGCGGCTCGTCGGACAGGAGTAGGGCACCGTCCGCTTGGGCAATCGGAAGTGCCTCCATTAAAATGCGTTCGGCCCAAGAGCGGTAGACCGGTTTGTAAGCGCTTGCGCCATGCCGCCGTGTGAAAGTCCGGCTCTTGGCGGATGGAACTTTGGCCCCTACAGTCAAAGCACCCTTCAAGGCTGTCTGCTCCGAGCGATCAATGAAATGACCTATATACCCTGCCTGCAAGATGTTGATCGTTATTGACACACCCAGCATCGCGAGCAAAGCAAAAGTAAACCAAGACTTGACGAAGCTTATTACTCCGACCTCCGCGTTTTGGTGAACAGAAATGTTAGCGAGCAGATTACATCAACCAATCGCAAAGCCGTCAATAGCCTTGTATGTTCAAATCTGGGTGGCTTTCCATTGGGCCTTTTTAGAGAAGTACCGAATACTCTTCCCATACTTCGATGCGTAATTTTTTCGCGTTGTGGTGTTTAACAATAGATCTGCTGCCGCCGATCACAGATTTCATAAATTTTTGCCAAAGCTGTTAACTGATTCTGATCTCAGGATTTGTGGCCTATCTCCCTCCTGTTCGCTCCGTCGGTTCGTCTTGAGATGTGTTATCGTGCTCTTTCTCCAATCTGATGCCCATTCCTATTTCCTCCGCTTCCGAGCGCCGTCTCGCCGCGAACCGTGCTAATGCTCAGTTGAGCACTGGTCCCGTTACTGCCGAAGGCAAAGCGAAGTCTTCGTTGAACGCCGTTAAAACCGGCCTTACCGGGCGCACCATCTTACTGCCTAGTGAAGATGTTGCCGCCTATCAGGAACACATCGCCCGCTATCAACAGGAGTTCCAACCTACCGATGAGCGCGAACGAACGCTGGTGCAAAACCTCGCGGACACCCAATGGCGTTTGAACCGCATCCCCGGCCTGGAAACGGGACTCTTTGCGCTGGGTCGGCTGCGCTATGCGGATCTATTTGCCGAGGAACAAAACCCGCAAGTCCGCGAAGCGCTGCTCGACGCTCATATTCTCATGACGGACGCCAAGCATTTCAAAAACCTGCACCTGCAGGAAAGTCGCTTGCGCCGCCAATATCGCGAGGACACACAGGAACTCCAAGATCGCCAGGCGCGTCGCAAGGAACAGGAAGAGAAGGAAGCGCAGACTCAGCTTCAGACGCAACGAGCCGAAGCGAAAGCCCGTGCTGCTACTAACGGTGGCTTCGAATTTATAAACACGGAAGAACCGAGTACGGGTCAAAAAACTGTTCATCCCGTGACTCGGTTTCCCTGCGTGCCCGTCACTTAATCGGTAATGAAGGCCCTAAAAAAGACTAAAAGGCTGCTGTCCGTGCCAATCCGGGATGGACGCGATCGAGTTATCAAAGCTTAAGGGTCGGGATTGGAATGTGTAATTCACAAACAACCCTGCTGACGAGGATACGTAATTTCGGGCGTTATTTGCGTTCACCCAAGCACCCAGGAGCCAGTGCGGAGCAAGTTGGTAATTCAACCGGCTTTCAAAACTAAAGTTTGCGCCGGTGCTGGTCATCGTGGGATAGCTGCCTCCACCTTTGGTTTGAGCTTGGGCTTGCAGCGCGGCATCGGTTGGGAAAAAGACGGACGCATCTTCCTGGAAGTGCTGCGATCCGAGGCTCCCGCCAATGATGTATTGCAGCCGATGGCCGTAAGTGCCCGTCCAGCGGAACGGAACATTGAACAGGTAATATTGCTGCGGGCTGAAGTAACCGCCTTGTCCGAGCGTGAAGTAACGCAGGTTTTTGTCGTAATGCATGGCGGAGAAGTTCGTTCCGACTGTCAGGCTACCTTCTTTCCGGCTGACAACTTTCCAGTAAGTCCCAAAATTGCCGTTGATGGCGTGGTTGTTCGCCACTTTTCGGCCTGTTAACAATTGATAACCGGCGCTGGCATAGAAGCCCGATTTGTCATCACCCCAATGACCCAGCACGGAGGCTGAGTTCGCCACCACGCCGCCCCAAATCTGGCCCGATTCTCCATCACGCACGCCTGCGTAAGAAAGCATGGTATCCTTCACGCTGTCACGTTCCAGCAGGAAGGTGATTGGTCCATTCCCTGGTTGCAAACGAAGTCCGGCAACAATATTCTTTGCTAAAAATCCCTGAGGGCTGGTACCCACTCGAAGCCCCAAAGTCTGTGACGATATGTCAGCTTCTGCCGCTAGACCACCGGCGCTTTGCGGGCCGGAAGGGGAGCCGGTGAGCGATCCTCCAAAAGGCAGCGTACTCTGTCCGTTCGGAGTGCCGCCCTGAAGATAGGTCGGTTTGGCAATCGCGCTAACGCGGAACTGGTTTGCAATCACAGTACTCGCTTCAAAGTCCGCCTGTTGAATCAATAAGCGGTCGTATCCGGCTTGGCCGCTTCGGCTTTGCACAGCTGTTCCGGACTTCAGGAACGGAGTACTACGGCTTTCAATCGATGCAAGTTTGTCTTCGAGCGAAGTGCCTTGCGGCTGGTTCTCCGCCAAAGAGTCTGAATTGTTTCCGGACGTCGGCAGAACACTATCACCTGCATCGCTTTGCATTTTGGAGGCAGGTAAAAGCATTGCCATCTCATCCTCCGGGCGCACGCTGGACAGATGAACTTTCACCTGCTGAACCGCATGGAAGCTGTCAACCGATGAAACCGATGGCTGGGGATCACTCGCGCCCGGACCAAGAAGAAGCGATTTCAGCGTGGAAGAGGACACAGGTTTTTCAACGGGCGAAAGTTCAACTGTCCCGGTTTGCTTC
>JAFAZU010000667.1 GCA_019239585.1 Acidobacteriaceae bacterium | reverse complement strand
AACTATTTTTCTACTTAGGCAGAAAGCTCCCGATCTGCTCCTCGTTCATTTTGTAGATCTTGATTCAGAGGAGCACGATCAGGGGCCATTTGAGACAAATGCTAACGCGATTTTAGAGCGGACGGATGAGCTGATCGGCGAAATACTGCACGTACTTCCAGCCAATTACCAATTGGCCCTGGTTTCCGATCATGGATTTGAGCGCGTGGATAAAACCGTGGACCTTTCGGTGCTGCTCGAAAAAGCGGAGATCAAAGGCAAACTGCGTTCGATGGGCGGCATTGCTGCAACAAATGATGAGTCTGTTGCGGAGTTCCTGCGCGGAGCGCAACGTGATCCGACCAATGGCATAGAACGCGAAATACCGCATGAGGAACTGGTCCGATATGCCCCGGATTTGAAGGACTCGGCAGGAGCCTTTGAACCGGCAGAACACGTGATGTTCGGAGCCAACAAAAACGGTGAGTTCGCAGGACCGCCATATGAAAAGGGCAATCATGGCTTTTGGCCTTTGCGTGCTGATTATCGCAGTGTTTTCGTGCTGTACGGACGCGATGTTCAGCACGGTACGGAACCTGAGATGCAGATGGTTGACATTGCCGGGCGGCTCGCTTCGTCCCTGGGATTGCGCTTTCCAGAGCGGTAACACAGAAATTACGCCGGGATAACCTCGTAGGGCCGCATCATCTCGTTATCTTCGTGTTCGAGCACATGGCAGTGCCAGACGTAGCGACCTGTGAAGCTTTCAAATTTCGCAATGATGCGGGTGACAGCAAGAGGGTCAATGCGAACAGTGTCTTTCCATCCTAGTTCGTTTGCGGCGAGCGGCTGCGCGGGGCCGGTAAAGACGATTTTGCCGGTTAATTGATAAGTCGCAATATCAAAGGGCCTGCGGTCAAGAATCTGAAATCGTACTAAATGCAGGTGAATGGGATGGGAGTCGTCTGTCAAATTGACGAAGCTCCAGATCTCGGTGGAATTCAGTACCGGCTTTTCTGTAATGGGCATGGACCAATGCATGTTGTTTAGCAGCATCATCTTGGAATGGCCTAACCGGTCCTGGCAATCGTTGATCGTGAGTTCGCGGGTTTTGGCTGCGGCAGTTTCCGGAATGCGCTCGACTGGACGCAAAACAGCGGGGAGATCCGGGGAGTTTACGGAGCTCTTGTTGGCGGCCACCCGGAATTGCAGAATGGTTGCTACGCTTGTTCGCAAGTAAAGTTGCTGGCCTGACCACTGGGCAAAGTCGATAAGGAGGTCAGTTCGTTCGCCAGGTCCTAGAATGAGTTGGTCCAGTTTCGCAGGAGCGGGGAGAAGGCCTTGGTCAGCGCCGATTTGAAAGAACGGTTGAGTGGGCGAAGTAAAGGACAAATCAGCGGCAAGCGCTAATAGATAAAAGCTGCCGTTCGAGCCGTTGACAACTCGGAAGCGATACTTCCTCGGCTCCACATCGAGATACGGAAACAGCTTGCCGTTTACCAGGATGCCGCCTCCGTAGTATTCGGAAACCCAGGGCTTATCGGGTTGCCCGGATACTGGATAGTAGATCTGGCCGTTCTGCCGGAAGGAGCGGTCGCAAATCATAAGCGGTATCTCGTACGGGCGGCGCGGCAGATTTAGCGCGTCTTCTCCGTCATCACGAATGATGTAGATTCCCATCAAGCCGGCGGCTGTATTTAAGCGCGTGATGCCCATCGCGTGGTCGTGATAGAACAGCGTGGCGGCGTCTTGCTTGTTCGGATAGAAATGAGTCGCTGACTGACCGGGCGCGAACCAGTTCTCGGGATAGCCGTCGCTTTCCGGACCCACTCTGCCGCCGTGCAGATGAACCACAGTGCGGACTTGCGGCTTGTCTGCCTCTGCTCCGTGAAGTGAGTGATCAATCGGGAAAAGGTGATGTTGCGGAAGTTGATTGATCCATTCGACCGTAAGCCCTTCCCCGCCGCGCACATCGAAAGTTGGTCCAGGGAACGAGTTGTCGTATCCCCAGAACACGGTTGGTTTCACGTCGCGGTGAACTTGCATTTCAAATTGCCGCATGGCAATACGATAGTGAGGAATTTTACTTTTGGGATTGCCTCGTTGCGGCCGTAGCCCGACGGGTTTGGCGCGTTCGGGAATGGGCAGGGGATCGACAAACTTCGGAAGCGAACGGATGTCCAGTAACGGCTCGGAAGGGCTTTGCGGACGTTGCATGGACCCGGCGCGCAGAACTGACCCTGCGGCGGCAAGGCCAGCATAGTACAAGAAGCTTCTTCTGGTTTTCACAAGGCGAAGGAACGAAATCCTTTGCCAATTTACGAAGCGGCTGTTGCAATCCGATTACAAATCTGTTTCAGTTCACGATTTCAACAAGTTTGGTAAGTTTATACAAAATTTTCATCATGAACTAAAAGAAGCGTGATTGCATAGAACAGCGCGACAGGAGGCTCCTTTGAAAATTTACTCATTAGAAGTTGTACTCGCGGTTTTTGCACTGACACCGGCGTTGTTCAGCCAACAAATCACTTACTCTCCCTATATCCAGCCCGGCGACAATGGCCCGCTGGGGCCGACTGACCAGATGATCGTCGCCTGGCAGACGGATGAAACTGCGCCGAGGGCAAATACCTACCATGTAGAGTACGGAACAACTACCGCATACGGCAGTTCAGCTGTTGTTACCGGCCGTGTGGTGGACAATTACCTAGCGGCTGATTCCAGCTTGCCGGTAAGTCCGTATAGTTACGGAGCTCATACGGACTATTTGGCCGTCCTGTCTCTTTTAAGCTTCGATACCACTTACTATTATCGTGTCAGCGGGCCGGGGCTGCCGACCAATGGATTTGCTGCGTCGTTTCACACGCGCAAGCAAAGTTCCGTGTTTGCTTTTGCTGTAGAAGGCGACGAGGGATACTTTCCCCTAGTTCCAAATTCGAGTCCCATTACCATAGTCAACTATGAAGCCAGAATCGCTCATTTGATTTACAACGCGGGCAACATTGCCTTGCCCGACTCTCCGTCACGGTCTCCGGCTGAGTTTATTTTAAATACGGGCGATAACGTATACACCGTAGCAAGCGAGGGAAACTACCGTGATTACATCTTCCCGGTGCTGAACAGCGACGCGGATTCGAATGAGACAGGCGCTCCCATTCTTCGTAGCCTTCCTTACTACATCACGATTGGAAATCACGATGTAGGCTCAACGGGCGTTTCGGTCAATATGCTGGCTGACAACTCATCGCCTCGCTTTAGCGGAAATCTGGACGGCGGCGACGCGCTGGCGCACTTCAACAACTTCTACTATCCGCTGAACGGGCCTACAGGGTTCGACGTTCAGTACACATGGAACAGCGACTCCTCCCTTGCAAATGGGATGTACTTCTCTTACCTCGGCCAGAACTATACATCACCAGCGGCGATTGAAGCATATCGCGCTTCCACAACGGTCAATAGCGGCACTGGATTGAAACGGCAGATTGACTATATGGGGAACTTTTCGTTCGATTACGGGAATGCGCATTTTTTATTTCTGGATGCAAATCCGCATCTATTCAACGGCAATTTGCCAAGCGGATCGGTTTACAATACTCCGCCGCCCACGTTCTCCCCTTATCCTTCCGGACTTCGCCAATGGTTGATTAACGATCTTGATTCAAGCAAACAGCTTTGGAAGATTGTGGTATACCATCAACCGGCATTTTCTTCCGGTGACGCCACGATTGTTAATCATCAAATGCGAACGGTTGCCAAGTTCCTGGAGGACCATGGCGTCAATGTTGTATTCAACGGCCATGAGCACAACTATCAACGGACTTTGCCGATCAGAGCCACAACGCGCACTGCCAGCACTCCGAGCACGACAGCAGGAACACCGGCGGTCAGCATTGACACAAACTACGACGGCAGCACGCAAACGGTTCCCGA
>JAFAZU010000639.1 GCA_019239585.1 Acidobacteriaceae bacterium | reverse complement strand
ATCCCGCTTAACTTTGCTGTTGTCGAATATGTTGTTATAACGAAAATTTTCAACACACCATTTAGCCTCACGCGGAGCCAACCGGCCCAGCAGATCAGTTGGAATGTACACGAAATCCGGCTCCGGCGCACCGAGCACGCGGGCAATAATACGCCACATCCGGTTCTGCGTCATCCACTCATCCCCAGTGACGTTATACGCCTGCCCATAAGCCGCCGAATTACCGGTTGCATTGGTAAAAGGAACGGATACATCGTCGCTGTGCGCAGCCACCCAGACCGACATGCCGTCCCCATGCAGAATAAACGGCTTCCCGTGCCGTAGCCGATCCAGATGGTAAGTCCCCCCGTCGAAACTGTGGACACCCGGACTACGGCTCTCGCTATAGGTCGCGGCCGGACGAAGCACGGTCAGGGCAAAATCCCCGCGCTCGTGCGCTTCCCACAGAAGCCGCTCGCACAAAACTTTGCTGTACGCATACTCAAAGCTCGGAACCGCGCCGAATGGACTATCCTCCCGAATCGGATAAGCAGCCGAAGTTTTTGAATACACATCCACGGTGCTGCAAAAAATAAACTGCTCTGTCTTCGCGCGAAACACCTCCACATCGCAGGCCGCGTCTTCCGGTTCGTAGCAGATCATATCAATGACGACATCGAACGGTCCCTCACCCGCAAGCGCCTGCCGGAACCTGGCCCGATCCGTGCGGTCGCCGGTGATCACCCGCACGCCCTTCATCCACTCGGGAACAACAGCAGTGCGCTTGAACAGGGAGACCTCATCACCCCGCGCCAGTAATTGACGTGTAATTGCTGTGCTAATATTGCCCGCGCCGCCGATCATCAGCACTCTCATGACTCTTCGCCCTCGCAAGCATCAAATCTTAGCCTGTTTTGCCTGAGTTGGCTAGAACAATCGCCTGCAACTCTCTGCTGAGACTATCGGCCTGCTTGCACAATCACACCCTTAGGCCCAACACTGCGATGTATTACAGATTGGCATGAGATCCCACCGAGTATTCGCCTTTTCGTCGTTGTTCCATAAGCATGCAATTATTTCATCGACGCTGACCAGGAGCATTCATCCCATTCGCTGGCTACCAGATGAGTTATCACTTTACCGCAATCGCCACTTGTTACGCACAACAGCAAGAATCGTAAACACATCCCAGTCACACGCGCGCGTGATCTGAGCCAAGTTTGCACATCTACGGTTTGCGCGTTAGACGTCCAAGTGGCTTTTATTCCTCTGCCTTGACGACTACTCTTTTTCTGAGTCGTCCACTTTCCAGATAACCATAATCCAGGCAGTTGTCCCGAGGTCATCTCGGCGCGGTGCTCAGTTCCTATAATCTGAATTCAAACCGCACCCGACGGAGTCAGAATTAGCTGGTTTCGTACGGCTATTAAAGCAGTTCGACCGATGGCAGGCTTTCATTCATAGGCTCTTTCGAGAACAGGTTTTCGAGGCGAAGCATATAAGCTATAACTTGCCACACTACGTAGGCGAATAGGGGCACCTCAATTCATGAGGTGTTCCACGGAGGAACTCGTGAGTCCAGTCACGCGAAGAGGTTTTGTCGGAGCGCTTTTGGGGGCAGCTGCCGCAAGGGCGCTTGCGGCTCAGCAGGGAGGAAGCACCATTGGCTCTGCCAGGCGGACGGGCAGTGTGCCGGTCAAGATCACGGACGTCAAGTGCGCCATCATCGGACGCAACCCGGTAATCCGCATCGTCACCGATCAAGGCATTTCCGGCTATGCTCAGGCCGAGTCTGGAAAGGCAAATGTAAAGCCCATCGTTCCTTACTATAAGCCTTTTCTTTTAGGCGAGGACGCCCGGGACGTCGGACGCATCATGCTCAAAATCCGTCGCATGGGTGCGATGAAGCCGTGGGGTTCGGCGGTCAGCTCGATTGAGATCGCACTGTGGGACGTCGCGGGACAGGCAGCGGGTTTGCCGGTGTACGAACTGCTCGGCGGGAAAATTCACGATCGAGTATGTGCCTACGGGAACTCGGAAAACACCACGCCCGTGTTTTCCCCGCGTTCGCCCCAGCAATGTGCGGAGATAGCAGCCCAGGCGAAGGAGGCGAAGGAGGGTTTCAAGCTAATCAAGATGCCCGTGGGCTTCCACAACGGACCGATGATGAACGCCATTCCGAACGCGTGGTACGGCCAGCACTGGACGGGACGGGTCTTCCCCTACATGGATCGCGGCGTGATGACGGAACGGGGGCTTGATTATGTGGTCTCCTGCGTTGAAGCCATTAAGAAGGTCCTGGGCAAGGAGATCGGTTTGGCGTGCGATTGCGGCCCGGGGTGGGTCCCAAAGGATGCGATCCGCTTTGCGCGCGCGGTGGAGCCTTATGATCTGGCGTGGCTGGAAGATCTGATCACGGGTGACTACACGCCCTATCCGAATGCTCAGGTGTTCAAGGAAGTGAAGGACAACACCGAAACTCTCATTCACACGGGAGAAGAGCTGTACCTGCGCGAGAACTGCAAGGACCTGATTGAGATGCAGGCGGTTGACGTGCTCGGGCCCGACCCGGAGGATGTGGGTGGTATTGCCGAGTTGAAGTGGATTGGCGAATACGCCGACCTTCACGGCATTCAGGTAGCTCCGCACGGGATCTTCGACGGACTGTTTGGGGTGGCCGCGCAGGTGCATTTAGGGGCGGCGATGGGGCAGAACTATATCGGTTTCGAATATGCGAAAGGTCAGCCGGATTGGTGGTACGAAATTGTGGACGGCTTACCGAATCCGATTGTCAAGGACGGCTATATCGACGTCTGGGATAAGCCGGGTCTGGGCATCACCTTCGACGTTCGAGCAGCCAAAGCGCACCTGCAAGAGGAGGATCGCGATTTCTTCGACTGAGATGACGACTGAGAAGCGGCGGCCGATCGATGGGTAAATTGCGGCTATAAACTGGGTAAAGTCACATCAACGAAGCAGCGCTAAACTGCTACCCCGCGACTTGGCATGAGAGACTGAGGAAATGGCGCAACGGCCTGGCAGCGTGGGAGCCGCCATTCTCTGGATCTTTGTCCTTTCCTTGCTCCTCTTTTGGCTGCCGATCTTCGGGCCACTCCTCGCCGGATTTGTGGGGGGAAGAAAAGCGGGTAGTGTCGGGAATGCCATTCTCGCCGTGATCCTGCCGGGCTTAGTGCTCGGAGCGGCTCTGTTCCTGTTAGCCTCGCTGCTAACGGGTCTACCCATTATAGGTTTCGTGGCCGGGGCCGGAGGCCTGGTGCTCGCCTTTGCTCATATAGGGCCGTTACTGCTCGGTGCAATCCTTGGTGCCCTTCTATAAAATAGTTTTCGTACTACTTAGTTTTCGTACTACTTATTAGATGAGCGCTAAACTGCGCGTCGCGTTTTCGGCGGCTGCCTTAAATTGCTCGAGGGCAGGACGGTTTAACTCCACGCCTAATCCGGGCCGTACCGGCAGGGCAATCTGTCCCTTCTCCATTCTGATCTCATCCAGCACCAACTCCTTACGCAAGGCTGATTCGCAGAGATCCGCCGGGAGGAACTCAATCAAAGGGCAATGGGGCGCTGTTGCCGCCAGATGGACAGCCGCCGCAATCGAGATGCCGGTTTTCCAGAGATGCGGGACCATTTGAACTCCGCTGCGGGCAGCGAATTCAGACACCCTGCGCGCTTCGGTGAGGCCGCCCACGCGCCCTATATCGGGCTGAACAAATCTTACTTTGCCGCGCTCGATTAGGTCGAAGAATTCGAATCGTGTCGCAAGCCACTCGCCAGCCGCGATAGGAATTGGTTGTTCGACGGCGACGCGAGCGTAGCCGGCCAGATCATCCGCAGGTAAGGGCGTCTCGATGAAGAAAAGATCAAAATCCACCCAGTCGCGGATTGCCGCAAGACAAGTGTCGGCATCAGGAAAAGCGTACTGCACATCCACCATTAAAGTGAAGCCAGGACCGACGGCATCACGTACGTCGCCAATGGTTTCAGTCATCTGCCGATGCGTCGCCTTCAGGCCCTTATGGGCGTAAGGGCCGCACGGAGTGATTTCTGCTTTGGCGGCGCGGAAGCCAAGCTGCTTCGCTTTGCGAGCCCAAGCTACGAGAGAGCGGCGATATTCCTCAAACGAGGAAACATCCGGCTGAAGGGATGCATACGGGGTGATGGATTCTCGTTGAGCGCCGCCCAGCAGTTCGTAACATGGTTTGCCCAGAGCCTTACCTCGCAGATCGTGCAGCGCCATATCAATTGCGCCCATCGCATGAATGAGCGCCCCACGACGACCGTTCATAGCCGTTCCGACATACATGCTCTCCCATAGCTCTTCCACGGCCAGCGGGTCCGCTCCTATCAGCATTTCCGTCAGTCCGAGGCCCATCGAGTGCGTGCCGGGCGCTTGTATGCAGGCGCGGGCGATCCAGGGGTTTACATCCGACTCTCCGATGCCGGTCAGGCCTTCGTCGGTATGAATTTCCACGACAATATCATCTTGCGCCGAACTGGTCGCGCCGATATCATAGGCGGGGTCCAGCAGGACATGGCAGGCGATGTCAGTAATTTTCATGATCTTAATTTTTCGGTGCTAATGAATATAAAGATAAAGGAGGCGATTTTGGCAAAGCTCTCGCGAAGAGAATTATTGTATAGCGCATCGGCTCTTTCGGTGACGCGTTTAGTGCGCGGGGCCAAGCCACGGCCCCGTAAAGATTGTTTTTTCGGCTTGCACTTCGATCTGCATCCCACGCCGGAAGACACAGCATTAGGCCGGGATGTAACGGAGGAGACGATTCTCCGTCTGCTTCGAGCCTGCCGCCCCGATTTTGTCCAATACGATTCCAAAGGGCATCCCGGTTATCTCGGCTTTCCCTCCAAAACTGGAATGTCGGCGCCCAATATTGTGCAGGATTCACTGGCGATTTGGCGGCGTGTGACAGCAAGAGAAAGCGTGGCATTGTACAACCATTTCTCAGGCGTGCTCGACGGCTTGGCGGTCAAGAAGCACCCCGATTGGGCGCGCACCGGTCCAGACGGCAAGCGTGATGAGCAGGAAACGAGCCTATTCAGCTCCTATGAAGAACAGCTCATGATCCCCGAGTTGGAAGAAGTCGCGCTGAAGTACGATCTGGACGGGTCATGGGTCGATGGCGATTGCTGGGCGGTGAAACCCGACCACGGCGAAGCATCTGTGCGGCAATTTCGTGAAAAAACCGGAATCGAACAGGCGCCGAAAGGTCCGCAGGACCGGGGCTGGAACGAGTTCCTGGAGTTGCAAAGGGAAAAGTTCAGGCAGTATGTGGCCAAATATGTGGAGGCTTTGCACCGTGACAAGCCGGGATTTCAGATCACAAGCAACTGGATGTATTCCACCTTCGCTCCGGAGCGTCCCACTCTGCCATTGGATTATCTTTCGGGTGACATTGCCGACCAAGCACCCGTCCGGCGCGCCCGCGTGGAAGCGCGGTACTTCTCCCAATGCGGAAAACCCTGGGATTTAATGTCGTGGGGTTTCGAAACAGACCCGAAATTTGGGCACATGTCCGACAAGCCGGTTGTCGCGCTCGAACAGGAAGCCGCGATTGTGCTGGCGCAAGGAGGTGCTTACCAGATCTACTACACGCCGAGCCGTGCGGGCTGGATCGACGAACGCATCGTGAAAGCGGCCGCAGCTGTGGGCGCATTTTGCCGGGAGCGGCAGGAGTGGTCGCACCGGTCAGAGAGCATCCCGGAGGTAGGCGTTTTGTTTTCGGGCAGAACTCTCTACCGAACGGCGAATCGCGTCTTCGGTTCCTGGGGTGCTGCACTAGCGCCAGTCGAAGGAGCCGTCGATCTGCTGCTCGCCTGCGGTTATTCGGTTGACCTCCTTCCCGATTGGCTCGCGCCGGAGCACACATCGCAATATCCGTTGATTGTTGTTCCCGACTGGAAGGACCTTGGCGAGGACATGGTCGGGATTCTGACAACCTACGTCGACAAAGGTGGAAAGCTGCTGCTGTG
>JAFAZU010000310.1 GCA_019239585.1 Acidobacteriaceae bacterium | reverse complement strand
AGCCGGGAAAGCAAAAGCATTTCTATTCAATACAACTGTTCCTGCTTGCCCTGACAAACTATTGGCAATCTGGATACTTCCACCCGAAGCCGGCGTCGAGATCGCGCCGCCTACATAGTTTACATCAAGACGATTGTTGCCGATCGGAAGTGTATTCGGCGCCTGCAGGGACACGGGAGTTCCAGAATCATAGGTCAGAATCCCGGCCACTGCCCAATTCCCCAAAACATTGCTCCAGAAACCCCTGTTCAAGTATGGCCGTCCTGGTCCAACGGGAAGCGCATAGGTGAAGCTAAACGTAAACGCATTGGGAATATCATAGGGACTCAGGGCTTTTTCGACTTTACGATTGTAAGTGTCTTGCGGGCCCGTCAGACCGAACGCATTGAGCGCTACGTCGGCCAAGGTCTTAGAGTATGCGTAGGAAGCTAAAAAGGCAAGCCCGTTTGAGAAGCGCTTCTCGCCCTTCAGCAGCAGCGCGTGATAGCTCGAATTCCCAATCTTGTCACCCGCTACTGAAACGCCTGCAGGATATTGAGGAAATCTCTGCAGCGCCTGCGCCAGCGTTCCTGTAAAGCCTGCATACGGCGCTGTATATCCTGCTGCTACAACGGCGGGAGCGGTAATCTGCTCATTGAGCAAAGGACCGAGCGTCAGATAGCTGGGATTAAGCTGGTTCGGCAGATTCAGCCCTCCCGTAATATGGTGCGAATTTTCACCAATATATCCGGCATTGACCACCCAACTTTGTCCAAACGACTTCTGAACGTCCAGTTGCACCATATTAGTCGTCGGCCAATGATTGTAGTTGTTTGCTGCGATTACAGCGTTGCTGCCGTTCTTGGCCGTCGGGTCGAAGAAGGGAGGAAAATGCACGTTGGTCCATCCCGTATCCCAGTTCATGGCCGGAGTAATGCCGCCATCGGCACTCACCCGCGTCTCAGAGCCGCTGTATCCAAAAGAGTCGGGAGGATTATCGTTCGGCGGAGCGAAGAGAATACCGGCGCTCGCCCGTACGACCAAAGTCGGGTTCACGCTATAAGCAATTCCGATTCTCGGTGAGAACGCGCCGTACCAGTTCGGACTGAAATACTGAACATTCTTCTGAGAAGCGAAGACGTAAGCTCCCAAAATTCCCCCGGCGGCCGTGTTCGGAAGGGAGGGGTCCATGGCCGAAACTGCGTTATTCGCTTCATTTTGATTCGGCTGGAAGTCCCACCGCAAACCATAATTAATTGTGAGCTTGCGGCTTATTTTAAAATCATCCTGCGCAAAAAATCCCCAGGTGTAAGCCCGATTGTTCGCCGGATGCGGGTCCTGCATGCTGGCGCTGTTCACAGCCCCGAGCAAGAAGCTTGCATAGGAGTTGCCGGTTCCAGAGACTACAGCGCCGTTCACAACTTGGCCTGTTTCAGCAGCCGAGAAATGATACAGCCCGCTCCTCGAATTTAATGAGCCGCCTGCACCTTGGAACCGCTGGAACCGTGCGCCGAATTTCAAGCTGTGTCTGCCTAGGGCCCAAAATAACGAATCCTGATAATCCTGGTTGCGGTCCACTTCGTAGTTGACGGCGGCTGCACTGCACCCAGCCAAGGCTGTTCCCATACCGGTGTACCCGTCCGTGTCGAAGCAAAAACCGGGAAACGCAGGCGCAAAAGTATTTTTAATTGTCGGCCAGAGATTGGGATCGAGCGGCTGAGAGTTTTGACTGATGAAAAAGCTCTGCTCTCCAGCGGAAATGTGATTCACCAAAGTCGGAGAGAAGGTCCAATCATCGGAGAGAATTTCGCCCCGAATCGATCTCGGCGTGCTGTTCCCTGCGAGCGCGTCGCCATAGGGCAAACCTTCTGCAATGACCGTTTGCGTATTCCGCTTCCGGAAACTACCGCTTAAATGGTTGCGATCAGTAAGGTTTTCATCCATTCGGACAAAGTAGTCGTTCCTGGAAGCCGAGGCCGGCGTAATTCCGTTGAAGTTGTTACCCAAGCTGTTATTAGTTGGAAGCGGGTAAATTTGATTCAGCTTTGTGGCAACACCTCCAATGAGGCTCGTTGGAATGATGTTGCCTGGAAATGGCGCATGGGTAATCGGGCTGTAGATCGTCGTGCTTAGATCCGAAAAGTTTCCACCGCGTTCCTGCTTGGTAGGCACTGTAACTGTGCCTGGCTGTCCCCCCGCCTTCTGCCGGAACGCTGTGTAACTAAAGTAGAAGAAAGTTCTATTTCTTCCGTTGTAGACCTTGGGAATCCAGACCGGGCCGCCCACGTCCAGAGGCATTTCCCACTGCTGGTCAATGCCTCTGGAAGTGGCGTTGAACGCTCGCGCATCGAACAATGTGTTCTTGATGAAGATACTGGCCTCTCCATGCAAGTCGTTTGTGCCTGACCGAGAGAGAAAGGTAATGACCCCGCTTGACGTCCGGCCGTATTCCGCAGTGGGAACGCCAATTTGCACTTTGGTCTCCTGAATCCACTCCACGTCCGGTCTTCCATCCAGGGGGACAGCAGCGCTGACGTTCTGGTAATTGATGTTCATACCGTCCAATTGAAACTCCGTCGCAAACTGGCGGCCGCCTCCGACATTCACGCCGAACTGCGATCCGAACGACTGCCCGGTCGAGTTGCCCGGCACTTGTGCTCCCGGCACTAAACCCGCAAAGTCTGCGGCTGACCGGGTATCGCCGCCAAAGCCAACCGGCAGGTCGTCGATGAGCTTTTTCTGGACAGTGGCGTCATAAGTAGTGCTCTCCTGCTGTATCAGCGGGGCTGTATCAGTGACGGTTAGCTGCTCGCTTGTACTGCCTACCTGTAAACTTTGGTCGACACGGCTGATGTTATTCTGATCAACCAGCACGTTCTTAACGACGGTCTCCTTCATCCCCGGCGCGCTGATCGTCACCACATAGGTCCCGATCTGTAAGTACGGGAACGTAAAAACGCCGGCTTCATTGGTTTTGGTGGTCGAGATAACACCGGTCGCGGTCTGAACGACTTGCACGTTGGCATCGGAGATGACTGCGCCCTGAGCATCGGTGATAATGCCGCTAATAGCTCCCGTGGTACCTGTCTGGCACCATGTCAAATGCGGCAGAAAGAGAGCGGCGAAAAGTAGAAGCAGGTTCCGGAAGCTTTTCAGCATAACCGGACTGCGATGAAATTCAGGACAAGCGTGACCAACCTTCATTTTTCGACTCCTCAACTCGTAAAACCACCGTGGGGTTTCGTTTGTGAAGAGTGTAGGGCAGAAACGCCGGACTAACGCAAATATATTGAAAAGGCTTATGCTGTTTCACATATGAAACGCATTTATCTGATGCTTAGCATTCCTTAGATCAATATTTTCAATATTTTAAAATAGTCTAGCCCGGTGGATCTACCTAAATTCTTAAAGCAGATGATCGTTCGGGTAAAACCTGTCAACGTTTTCAGAAGTGATAAACGAGTGCTTGACGAAGTAGGCTGAGGAAACGGGCCGGTTTGCCAGCATGTCGGACGCCAACCGGATGAGCTTGGGGCCGTACTGCTCAGGAAACAGCGCAATGGAGCCAATGAGCCTTGTCCGAGGCTCACGCAGTTCAGCTCTGGCATCCCACTCCCCGTTGTAGCCTATAACGGCGCATTGGTTGCTTCGGCCCGCCTCTTCGAATGCGCGTAGCACACCCAAAGCGCTGGAATCATTTGCAGCCGCTACTAAGATACGCTGATCCTTCGCGCTGCGCAGATACTGGCGAACCGCGTTCAAGCTGATCTCGAATTGACCGTCACCGTCAAGCGCGGTGATAGGCGGAGCCGAGGACCCAAGGCTCTCCTTTATGCCATCCTCCAAGCCGCGAAGCCGTGTTCGCACACACCAACCCGCCCGAGTCATGCCCACAAGCAGCAGGCGGTCAGCTGTTCCTCCCCAATGCCGTTTTGTCCACGAACCCAATTCACGGCCCGCCAAAAGACCGCCCTGATAGTTGTCGGTGCCGAAGTAAATGGCGCCCGGATGGGGAATATCAACGGCAATCATTGGAACATTCTGTGAGCGGAATTTGCCCGCCACCTCGCCCGCTATCGCTTCGTTCGATTGAAATTCGATGGCTAAGTCGATCCTTTCACGCGCTAACTTCTCGGCATTCCGCAGGGCCGCCTTAGCAGCATACCGGTTATCTACCACCAGCAATTCAATCGCATTCTGTTCAGCGGCAAGCTGCAAGCTTTTCAGAACCGCTCGCGAAAACGAACAATCCTGTCCCTGAGATCCGTAACCTATGCGCATGCGTTTGGCAGGACGGCTGCCGGCGCTCAGGCGATAGCGATGCTCACCCGCGCTCTCTATCAATCCACACTCCTGGAGCGTGTAGAGCAATCGATTGCAAGCGTTGCGGGGTATAGCAGTCATCGCGACCACGTCCTGAAAGCTTAAAGATTGGGAGCTCGATTGAAATACAAGCAGAACTTGCGAGGCTTGCACTACTGATCGAATCAACTTTGGATGAGTAGCGACATTCATGGTCGATTGCCCACATCTTGAGAAGCGCTTCGCCTAACTCAAACAGGGACGCTGCGATCTCAAAGCGATTATACTTTTCGTCTAAGTTATCACAAATCAATAAGCGCGTGAGGTGGAGATTGCAAAGCGTCACTACCATAGAATCGGTCGACATTCTCCCGAGTCAGAAGAATGTGTCGCGTGAAGGTTGCCGGAGGGGGTGGATTTAAACCAAGCAAAATCTTTCTTGCCAGCGAAATGAGGTTTTCGCCGTATCTCTCGGGAAAGTAGGCCACCGATCCAATGAACCGGGATTGAGGCTGCCGCAGAGCGCTGCGACCTAGAGGGTCCGCGTTTTGAGAAACCACCGCGCACAAACCGTCCAGCTTAAATTCTTCGAAAGCCTTCAGGGCGCCCACGGCCGCAACGTCGTTTACCGCAGCCACTAAACTGTGCCGTGAGCCGTTTTGTTTTAAATGTTTTCTTGCCTGGTCATAGGCGCTGCTAAAATCGCCTATTGTATCTAGCCGAAACACCGGGCACTGATCGGGATGGCGGAACGAGCGCCGGAAGCCAGCTAACATCGCTTCAACGCGTGATTGCGGCACTGGTCCAGCACGCCGATACTCGAGCAGAATCAGATCAGGAGTGATGTCTTGCCAGTTATGCATTGCCCACTTGCCGAGATACCGGCCTGCCATGGAGCCTGCCCGATAATTGTTTGCGCCGAAAAAGTATGCGCCTGGCACCGGCGTATCAATGGCGATGGTAGGCACTCCTGCTGCCGCATACTTCGCCGCCAACATCTCGCAAATTGACTGCTGCCCTTGAAAGATAATGGCAAGATCCACCCCTTCTTCAATCAGCGTGTCAGCATTGCTAAGCGATAGCGCGCCGTCTTGATTATCAAGCGTCAACAGCTCGATCGCAGCCTTTGCCGCTGCCTTACTAAGACTTTCGCGAACTAAACCGGTAAACACCGTGTCCAGCCCGTTCATATCAAAGCCAATCCGAAAGGATTTCTTCTTGGGAAGCGACACCCGAAGCCGGTACCGGCTCGGATCGCACTTCTCAATAAAATTTGTTTTGCTGAGGGTGTAAATAATACGGAACACAGTGGCTTTCGGCAGACCCGTGCGTTCCACTATGTCCCTCAGGCGCAGCGCCTCATTTGGACGGAATGCAGTCATAATCTGGTGAGCTTGCACAATCGCTCCCACCAAATAGCGATCGTCCGTCAGAGTTGATTCAGCCTTCACTCAGCCGCTCCCGCCTCTATCCTAATTCAGTTGCGAAGTGCCCTTAGTCATAACGGCACTGATATAAGTGTTTCGTATTTGAAACGACTCTCTCAAATAGCGGATTAAGTTTCCTCCCTGCGGTAATCCTGCCATACTAATGCTTCGATAAGGATAACCAAATGGCGAATGTGTTGAGACGGGATGTTCTCAAGGATATTGGTACCGCCGCAGTTGTTGTTAGCGGCTTCAATGCCCAGGCACTAGATAACAACCGGCCTTATGAAGTGGCTGCGTATTATTTCGGCAATTATCACGTTGATAAGCGAAACGAGGCGGCGCACGGGCCCGGCTGGACAGAGTGGAGATTAGTCCAGGCCGCTAGGCCTCGCTTCGCCGGTCACCAGCAACCGAAGGTCCCTCTGTGGGGCTATGAGGACGAAGCTCAACCGAAAGTTTTCGAGCGAAAAATTGAAGCTGCATCACGATCAGGCGTAAGAGCTTTCATTTTTGATTGGTATTGGTATAACGATGGGTCATTCCTGGAAGGCGCTCTCGAGAGAGGCTACCTACAGGCTCACAACAAAACTGACCTCAAATTCGCTTTAATGTGGGCGAATCACGACTGGTTTGACATACAACCGGCTAAGCTCAGCGGGCATCCACTGCTTCAATTCGAAGGAGCCGTAACGCCCCAGACATTCGATGCCTTAACAGACCATATCGTCAAAGTCTATTTCTCGGAACCCAGTTACTGGTTCATTGACGGGTGTCCATACTTTTCGATTTATGAGATCTACCGGTTCGTGAAGGGGATGGGCGGTGTTCGCAACGCGGCGGGAGCGCTTGAGGCTTTTCGGGCCAAGACTCGCAAAGCAGGATTTAAGGATCTTCATTTGAATGCGGTGACTTGGGGCGTGCAGCTTCTTCCTGGTGAGACTGAGGTGACGGATCTGAAGGCGTTGCTGGCAGCGCTCTCAGTGAACAGCACGACGTCTTATGTGTGGATTCATCACGTCAAAATGCGGCCTTTCCCTGTCGCTCAATATGAAGAGGTGGCGCGCTCGTATGAGGAATATCGGGCTGGCGCTGCTGCGAAGTACAATTTGCCATATTTCCCGAATGTTTCGATGGGATGGGATGCTACGCCTAGAGTGTGTCAAACGGATCTGTTTGTAGAGGGGCAGTATCCCTTTATCTCTGTATTGCAAGGCAACACGCCACAAGCCTTTGAACGCGCTCTTAATTCGGCCAAAAATTTTGTGGACAGGCAAGCGAGCGGTTTACCGAGAGTCCTAACCATTAACGCTTGGAACGAGTGGACGGAAGGGAGTTATCTGGAGCCGGACACTGTGAATGGGATGGCATATCTGAACGCGATTAAAAAGGTATTTGCAACATGAAATGGCGAGCGATCGCTCTTTTACTGATGGTGATCAGCCTCTCGGCGCTACTGGCAGAGATGCGAACGCGGCCCGATGAAATTCCTTTCGAGAAGCACCCGCTCGACTCCGGCTCTGCGGAAGCGGCCGCCGTGGCGGACATCAACAACGACGGCAAGCTGGACATCGTGGCCGGAGAGTACTGGTATGGAGCGCCGACGTGGACGAAGCATCATTTTCGCAAGATCCTGTACGCCAATAACTACATCGAGGATTTATCCACGCTGCCGCTGGATGTGGACGGCGATGGACGGGTTGACCTAATTACTTCCGGGTTCGGCAGCAAAAAGCTGGCCTGGTACCGCAATCCCGGCGCAACTGACGCCTTGTGGGAAGAACATCCGATTCAAACGACTTATCCGATCGAGTTCACCTTCCTTGTCGATCTGGACAACGACGGAAAGGCGAATGAGATCCTGCCGCAGTTTGGCGACCCGCACGCGCCGCTGGCCTGGTATGAGCGCGACGGCAGGGGCGGCTTCCGCCAGCATGTGGTCAGCCCGAAAACGTACGGGCACGGCATCGGCGTAGGCGACGTAAACGGCGATGGGCGGAATGATATTCTGACTCCCGCCGGCTGGTTCGAGGCTCCTCCCGATCCGCGCCACGGCAGTTGGATTTATCATGCCGATTGGAACATGGCAGGCCTTCTTGGCTTCCTGCATGTCGCGGACGTAAACGGCGACGGGCGGCCCGATGTTGTGACGAGCATGGCGCATGATTACGGCATCTTCTGGCTGGAGCGAACGGGCGACGGTAAGTGGGAGAAGCATCTGATTGACGATAGCTGGTCGCAGGCTCACGCCGTTGTGCTAGTTGACTTCCGCCGTCAGGGAAACTTAGGATTGTTGACCGGAAAGCGCTACATGGCCCACAACGGCCACGATCCTGGAGAGCGCGAGCCGCTCGGCGTGTACTGGTATGAGCGCCTGCTTAATCCGACCACCCACAGCGTGGACTGGGCGAAGCACGTCATTGATTATGGCGGACGCACTGGCGGCGGCATCCAAATTTCGGTAGCCGACATGGACGGCGACGGCGATCTGGATTTCGTTGTCGCCGGGAAAAGTGGTCTGTTCCTTTTTGAGAATCTGACCGTGCAGGGACTGCATTCCAAAGTAGCGAGGCAAAGTGGTAAATCCAGTTTTTGATGTTTGCGTGGTGGGCTCCGGCGCTGGAGGCGGCACTCTGGGGGCACATCTGGCCCAGAAAGGCTTGCAGGTGGCGGTGGTGGAAGGCGGACCGCCGGTGAATACGCACACGGACTTTAACACGCACGCACTGCCGTTCGAGTATGCCAATCGGAGCATCCCCACGATGAAACGCGGCAAGCCCGGCTTCGATTCCGAACGAACGCGCGGCGTAGGCGGCAAAACCATGCTGTGGAATGCGGTAGCCCTCCGGTTCAGTCATCGCGACCTCAAGGGCTATTCTATTGATGGAGCAGGCGCGGACTGGCCCATTGATTATCCCGATCTGGCGCCCTACTACGACCGTATTGAAAGCGAGATTGGGGTCTGCGGCAATCGTGATGAATTGGAGGATCTTCCGGATGGAATCTTCCTGCCGCCTCCGCCGTTAAAAATTGGAGATCTGCTGCTGCAGCGGGGCGCGCGCGAGCTCGATATTCCCATCATTCACACCCGCAAAGCGACCCTGACCCGCGCCACGCGGACGCGGCCTGCCTGCCACTATTGCGGCAATTGCATGGCTGGCTGCGATGTGGCGGCAAAATACAACTCCCTGGATGCCCATATGGCCCCTGCCCTGAAAACGGGATGCCTGACGATTCTTCCCAATTCGATTGTGCGCGAAGTCGTTATATCAAACGAAAACCGCGTGACCGGTGTGCGTTTTCTACACCGCGTCACCCATGAGGAAGGCGAAGTGCAGGCGCGCTGCGTGGCGGTAGCCTGCGCTTGCGTCCAAAGCGTGGGACTGTTGCTGATGTCCCGGTCGCGGCTCTATCCGCATGGCTTGGCCAACTCCAGCGGTCAATTGGGTCGCCACTACATCCCCCATTTCAATAACGGCGTGGAGGGCTTCTTGACCGAGCGCATTGGCGCGCCGGTGGTAAATGATGAAGGATTCATCGACCACGCCTATCTGCCGTCCTTTATGCACGCCCGGAAAAGAGATTATGCGCGTAGTTTCGGAATGCAAATCTACACCGGCATCCGCCGCACGACCGGCTGGCCCCGGCAAGTGCCGGGTTTCGGCATCGAGTATAAGCAAGCGGTGAAAAACCGTTTTCCGGCCTATGTCAGCTTCCAAGGGTTTGGCGAAATGCTTCCCAACAAACAAAGTTACATTGAGCTGGACCGATCCAAAAAGGACAATTATGGTCTGCCCAGAGTCAAGGTGAAAGCCGTGCAAGAGGAAAACGAGCGCAAGATCTACGAAGAGCTGAACCGGACCGCCATCGCAGTATTGCAGAAAGCGGGTGGAGAAGTTCTGTCCATTTCGGATTTTCATCAGCCCATCTTCAATCACCAGTTAGGGGGCTGCCGCATGGGAAACGACGCGCGTACTTCCGTGGTTGATGCGTTTTGCCAGACCCATGACGTGCCGAATTTGTATGTCGTGGACGGCAGCGTCTTTCCGTCAGCCTCGGAGAAGAATCCGACTTTGACCATCATGGCCTTGGCAGCCCGCACAGCGGATCATATTGCGGAACGATTCCGCAGGAGGGAGATTTAATGGAGACCCGGCGCGAAGCCCTTAAAATTATCGGAGCAGTCGGCGTGACCTGCTCCTTCCCGTTCTCAGCCAATGAACTATATGGGCAGCATGTTCACCAGCCTGAATCGCAGCAGACTCCAAAAGACGAAAGCCCTGCTCCTGCTGAACTACGATTTTTCACAGAAGCTCAATACCAATTGGTCTCGCGGATTACTGACCTGATCATTCCCCCGACCGATACGCCGGGGGCCGTAGGGGCTGGCGTGCCGAAGTACATTGATCGCGTCGTGAGCGGAGACTCCCGACTGCAAGGGATCTTTAAAAAGGGACTGCGGCGTGTCCAATCGGAATCAAAATCCCAGTTCGGCAACGACTTCCTGCGTCTGACAGAGACGCAGCAGGTGGATCTACTGCACTCGTTCAGTGCTGCCGCTGACCGGCGAACCGCCAGCAAAAGGGCCAAGACCCATCCCACTGGCACCTTCTTTGAAGCCATCAAAAACCTGACGGCGGACGGTTATTATACGTCCCGTGTCGGGCTGCTGCAAGAACTCGGATACAACGGCAACACGGCTCTTGCCAGTTTCCCCGAATTTACGATTCCGGAACACTGAAGAGTCAAGTGAGAAATATGGAAGGAAAGTGTTGTGCATGGGCTGATCGCCCACAGAAGCCGATGAAAGTCAAACGACTTTCGAGGGTGTCAGGACTGACGGCTCATCACGCATTTAGGAGCAAAAGCTTGGTATTCTAACGGCGTAAATTTAATGAGCGCACGGGCACGCCGATCAACTATCTGGAATTTCCCACCGACATCGTGTTTCAGGTTCTGCTCTGCCGCTTCTACTACGGTAGTGTTGCGAAATTTTTAAATGGGTAAATAGGTGTTACCGAAGCTGGTGCTGCAAGAAGCTGTTGTGACGTAAGCTTTGTGTCTGGTGTGATCCCCGCTTATCTCTCGCCGACCCAGGCACTTCATGGCCCATGTTGAAGTAGCATCTCCATGCTGCGATGTGGGGGATTGCTGCCAACCGTGACATCAGTGACTTCGCCCCACTCGCCTTTATCTGTCAGCCGCATGATATTGGCAATGTGTGCTGGGCCGGTCATAAATCTCCACGTAAAGCCGTTACTGAGCGCCGAAAGCTCTGTGTCGACGTAATGGCCGTCATTGTAGGCGCGAAAGCGATACGTATGGGAGCTATCATCATACGCAATCGTGGCCAAGGCGCTGAACAGAACCTTACCATCGGCGTTGGTGCTTTTGCCCTCGATTAATAAGACGAGACCGTCAAGCTTATACTCGACATTTTCCGTTTGAGTAAGATGAAGCGCTTCTCCAGTTCCACGAAGAATGCTGACAGGCCCCGACCAGTGACCAGTCAGAAATGAAAGCCTGCGCATGGCCTCGCGCTGCGCCTCGACGCTGTTCGAAACGGGGTGCTGCGCGGCAAGCGAAAGACCGAACAAGATCATGACTGCTGCTATGGCCAATGGCTTCGGTGGATTATCAGATAGGCTCAACTTTTGTCCTCTTCCCCGGCCAGCGCCCCGTTTCGAACAGCTTTGGGCGAGCATCCCAAAAGCCGATGCATGTGTTTAGCGAGGTGGCTCTGGTGAGCAAAACCGGTTTCCTGAGCCACCTCGCTGATGGAAAGTCTGCCCTGCACGAGCAAGGTTGCCGCTCGTTCTACCCGTCGCTGAATGACATATTGATGAACGGGAGATCCCGTCAACTGGCGGAATGTTGTCTTCAGGTGCGATGCACTTACGCCTACTGCTTGGGCTATTTCATTCAGCGATAGATCTTGCTGCAAGTTGGCTTCGATATAAGAGAGCGCCTGTCTGAATCTTTGCCCGCTTATGCAGGTATGCGCTGCCGTCGGCAGCGCTGCCAAAGAACTGTGGCGGCGCACCAGCGCAGCGGCAAGCGCCGTCGAGAGGCTATCGAGAAATGTGCGGCCCGTTGGATAGCCTCGCTCCATTTCAGCCTTTAGCGCCCAGCAGATGTGCTCGATCTGGGAATCGCGAACCTGGAACCGGTTGACCACCTCAAGCCGATTCCTATTTAGACCCAGTTCTTCTGCTGCGCTGACAAGTACATCGGGATTAATAGTCACAATCAGCGCACTATCGGGCCCGTTTGGCTCCCATACGCAGGCAGTGTGGGCGGGCACAATATCGATGTCACCGTGCACAGCTAATCCGCGGTGCTTCTGCCCCGCGCGCTGGCAGACCATGTAGACGGAGCTCCCCAGATGAACTGCGATACGCGGTTTCGGCAAGGGCGGCGTTTCCATCCGGCCGGCGGGATCAGTCACAATGCGTACTGAGACGTTTTCAGCTTCGTGCTCGAAGTGCGTGATGCTCCGAACTGCGCCCATGACAGACATTATCCTGCGAGCAAGCTATGTGCGCGTAAACGAAATCTTCTCGCGCGGCAAGCGGGTGATTTATTTTGTCCGATTTTGCTCTTCTGAGCCGGAATGTGCGCGACCCTGAGCCTCGGTTGATGCAAAACTTGGACACGCGAACAAACGTGTTCAGAGGTCTGCAATCCGTGAAGCATAAACACATTCGTCGTTTGCTGAAGGTTCACTTAGTATTTGGGGCGTTATTGGTTCTGAGCCTGCCGACTCTCGGCCAACTCACCAGCGGGAATATTCAAGGAACGGTCTACGATCCTTTAGGAGCCACCGTGCCTGGCGCCACTGTGATAGCGAGAAATGCCGCTACAGGAGTTGAGAGCCCAACCGTTTCCACCTCGAGCGGCGAATATCGAATCCAAAACCTACTCGCCGGCAAATACTCGATTGTTGTCAATGCCGGCGGCTTCGCTAGGTCAATCGTCAATGACATTACGGTCGATATCAATCAAACCGTCACGTCAAACATAACGGTGCAGATCGGCCAAGCTGCCACGACCGTTGAAGTGAGTACGGAGGGCTCCAGCATCGATACCACCACTGCTCAGGTCCAGACTACTTTCGAAGCCAAACAAATGGCCGATCTGCCTTCAGCCGGCACCGGGTCGGGTGTGATCAATCTCTCGCTGCTGAGCGCCGGCGTGACGACCCCCGGCGGTACGGGATACGGCATGGGGCCGTCGGTCGGAGGCCAGCGGCCCACCAACAACAATTTCACCATCGAAGGCGTTGATAACAATAGCTTGGCTGTAACAGGACCGGTGGTAACCGTGCCGAACGATGCAGTAGCCGAATTCACGCTTCTCTCAAACCAGTTTTCTCCAGATTTCGGCCATTCTTCGGGCGGGCAGTTCAATCAGGTCGTGAAGAGCGGAACAAACCAGTTTCACGGAGCGCTCTACGAGTACTTCCAGAATCGAAATCTCAATGCGGCCGATAACTTGAATTTTGTCGAAGGTAATCCTTTGCATCCCCGCTTCGATGAAAATCGTTTTGGCGGCAACTTCGGCGGCCGATCAAACGCAACAAGATCTTCTTTTTTGCGGATTACGAGTACAACCCGATCGGTGGAACCAGTTCAACATATTACTACGCCCCCACGGCGGCTGGTTACACGATGCTTGCCGGATTGCCTAGCATTAAT
>JAFAZU010000273.1 GCA_019239585.1 Acidobacteriaceae bacterium | reverse complement strand
TCCCCGGCCAGTGGTACTCGCACAAAAGGGACAGGGCAGCGGGCGTAATGGAAACCGGCCGTCCGCTGCGCCGTAGAAAGTGTTGCACGAGCGCAGGAATGTCTTGTTTCCTTTCGCGCAGGGGAGGCAGGGAAATGGTGACGACATTCAAACGGTAGTACAGATCCTCCCGGAATCTCCCTTCGGCAACGGCCTGCTCCAGATTTTTGGAGGTGGCTGCTATCAGCCGGATGTTGACCGGAATCGGCGTATTGGAGCCTAATCTCTCAATCACGCGCTCCTGCACGGCGCGCAGCAACTTTGCCTGCAGGGAAGGCGCTAGCTCTGCGATCTCGTCAAGAAACAAAGTGCCGCCGTTAGCCTCTTCAAAGCGCCCTACGCGCCGGTAAAGAGCATGGGTGAACGCTCCCTTTTCATGCCCAAACAGCTCCGATTCAAGCAGGGTTTCCGGAATAGCGGCGCAATTTACTTTCAGCAGCGGGCCATGCCCTCGCGAGCTGTTCTCGTGAATGGCATTGACCACCAGCTCTTTACCCGTTCCGGATTCGCCGCGCACCAGAACCGTAGCATTCGATCCAGCCACTTGCCCGATCAGCTTATAAACGCGCTGCATGGCCGGACTGTGGCCTACCATCGCAGCATTTTCTCCATTTCCGGCGTCAATCAAAGTGGATCGGCTTTTGCGCAGCAAGCGGCGGTGCTCAATAGCACGCTTCAGTTGCGAGAGCACGTAATCGAAATCGAGCGGCTTCGGAAGGTAATCAAACGCCCCAATCTTCATTGCTTCAATTGCCGTGCTGCTGTCTCCGTGCGCCGTCATTACAAGAAAGGCCGAATCGGAGCCGCCCCTGAAAGCTTGTTTCAGAAGGGATAACCCGTCCAGCTCCGGCATCCGAATATCAAGCAGAACAGCATCAGGTTCCTCGTGCAGAACCGTTGAAAGGGCTTGGGTCCCGTTTTCTGCGGTTAAGACTCGGAACCCTTCGCCTTCGAGCAAGCTTGCGAGCGAGGTTCGGGCGGCGTATTCATCCTCTGCAACTAAGATTGTTGCGGTTGGCACCATGCCTCCTTGGGAAGTTGAATCACAAATCTGGCTCCGGTCTCATTTGCCCGATAAACGAGATCTCCGCCCTGGCTGCGCATTAACTCGCGGGAGATTGCTAAACCTAATCCGGTTCCTCCAGGCTTGGTCGTGTAGAAAAGCTCAAACAAGTGCTCCCGCTGCTCATCGCTGAGGCCCGCGCCGCCATCCTGAACAATAATTTCCACTTGGTCATTCCGGTCATCGACATAAACCTGAATGCGCCCGTGTGCGGGAGTTGCCTGGATGGCGTTGAGCAAGAGATTAACAAGCGCCTGTGTTAACTGTTGCGAATCGAAGTAAGCGTATAGATCAGGTTGGTGAGCCCCCGTTGTAAGGGAATGCCCTTGAGCTTCAGCCTGCTTGTGAAGCAGACTAATGCAATGCTCAACAACCGGCAGAACGGTTTGCCACTCGGGACGGGGCTGCCGAGTCCGTTGCAGGTCAAGGAGGTCTGTCACTAGAGTGTTCAAACGGTCCACTTCGCCTTTTATAATCGCGAGATCCTGCGGTCGGATGGAATTCGTTTTCAGCTTTTGTTCCAGCAGTTGAACTGTGAGCCGGATGCTGTTGAGGGGATTGCGAATCTCATGCGCCAAGCTTGACGCAAGGCGGCCAATAGCACGAAGGCGGTCTTCGCGGCGCAGTTCCGTTTCCAGTTGCCCGCGTGCGATTGCCATACGGTTGATCGATTGGCTGATCTGCCCAAGCTCGTCGGATCGTGGGGAAAGCCGGTACTCGAAATCCTTTTCCAGGCGGGACAATCCTTTGTTGACCTCCGCCACTCCGCGCTGCAAACTGATCCCAGTCGCCAGCGTACCTACAATGCTGAGCAAAGCCGCTAAACCAAGCGCCAGCAGCAAGAGCCCACGCTTCTGAATGTTGGGATCATTGCGGCCCGCCAAACGCTTCATAGTCCAGGCGGAAATTGAGCGCGCGTTGTCGGCAGTCGCTTCGATCACGACAATATCGGAACGGCCCCGGAAAACCTGATGCGCCTGCCCGCCGTTCTGAAGACTCCGTTTGACAGTTTGCTCAATCCAGTTCCGTTCGGCGGAGGGAACATCGGTTTTGGCAAGGGCGCTGTCATGTGTCGGGAATGCGTACCCGAGGAAATCCGGTTCGGCGTAGAATCCTCCTTCTACACCCGGATAAGCGCGCAGCGCGGTTTGCGTGATCGCTCGCAAGGAAAGGTCCTTCGCTGAGAGCGGCAGTGATCCCCAGGCGCTATCGGCTATCACACGATAAAGATACTGCTGCTGAAGTTCGCTTGTCGCTGTCGAGAGAACCTGATTCGTTTCTTTCAGCACGACACTTTCGGCGCTGCGGATCGCTTCGGCAATCAGCATCGCGCTTAGCGCAGTCACGGAGACCGCCGCAACAGACGTAAACAGCAGTTGCAGGAGCAACCTGTTTTGCAGAAGTCGATTCAACCCCGTACTCCCGAATTTTCCGTCGCCGCTTGTGCCAGATTTTCCAGTGCCCTTACCACCTCTTCCGCGCATTTTGCATTTTCGTCCGCCGCCACGGCGTCGCCGGTCTCAGCGGCCCTCATAGCAATCTGATAAAAGTCGCGAGCCCACTTAGGAAATGATGCCGCTTCCTTATCGTGAGCTTCCGTTAAAAAGTAATCGGCCTGCTGCAACTGAAAATACACCCTCTCCAGGTGCCTGCGAACTTCCTCCATAGGCGTTGTCCCTTTCGGCCCGCCGTTGCTCCGAAGATGCTCCTGATGCTCGGCGATGTGCAGGAGCGCATCAGCCGCAGCAGCAAAACGATCTGCCGTAAACAGGCGCTGAGATCCGAGGAATGTTTCCCCTCGTTGCAGATAGGAGCGGCTGTATTGCAAAGCCCGGCGTGCCGTTGTATTCACTGGCTGAATGTTTTCAATTTTCCGGCGAATGTCAGCTATGTGATCCGCTACTCGCCGTGCATCGGGAGGACCAGGCCGAGGCGGGCGCGGCGGCTGCGGCAACAGTAATTGCATAATACATACCAACACCGCCGCACTGCACGAAACAACCACTCACCAACTCCTAGGGACAGTTTTGCAGATAGATGTTTACTGCGGAGGAGCAGCCGGGGGAGACGGTGGTAATGGAGGCTCTGCTGTCCGGTTTTGCGGAGGTGGACCTTGCAGATTGGTAGGAACGCCTGCAATAGCAGGGCTAGGAGGCGGCGGAGGCGGAGCGGCTCCACGCGGACCGCCCGGACCTGCTGGAGCCGCAAGCGCCAACTGCTGACCGTTTATTGTGAGGCTTTGGGCGTTAACTACGGTTCGATCATTCATCGTGCGATGCGCATATCCGGAGTAGGAAACAGTCGCACCTACCCGAATTGAAGTTGGATTATCGGCATTAAAGGGAGGAACCGTCACCAGTGTTCCGTCATTCAACAAAAAGCCATTCACTGCGCCATCAGCGCCGTAATTTAATTGCTGAACTCGTCCAGAGCCGGAATAAGGTGCAGCCGCTCCCGGCTGAGGCATCGTGAACGTCTTCCCAGACGTGCGGTCTTGCAATGATTGTGCTTCGATTCTCTGAAAACCCGAGGGTGAAGTCTGAGCAAAGCCGGACACCTGAACGTTGCCCCCTGCGTGCAAAGAGGGCACGATCCGCACGGCCGCTCTGGGCGGCAGATGAACCAAGATATTGTTGCTCAGGAGAAAGCCTTCAATTTCAGCATCCCGGCCGTAATTGAATTGTGAAATGGTTCCCGAAACGGTTGTGTATGAGCCTGTGGGAGTGAGAGCGCTGTGGGGAGGATGGCCTCGTTTTCCTTGCGCCCATACCGGTACTATTGAAGCGCAGGCAAGGGCTGCGCAAATGACCATTCGTGATGAATCAAGTTTCATTGGAATAACCTCCGCCCCTCCAAAAGGCAAGACTGGGGCCAAACGAATCGTGAATCATGCCAAAGGAGTTTGCTGATGTTCCTGTCACGAGACCGTACACCCATGTTCGGAGGCATCACAATCAAAACACGCTCGGGCAAAAACCCAGATCAAAACGCCGAGCGCGATACTTCCCGATAGCAAAAACGGCGCCTCAATCGTCACTCCCTGGGGAAAACCGGCAACGGGTGGGAACAAAGCCCAGACAACCACTAAATTCCAAAGCTCCAGAGCAAAAACGGCAAAGGCAACAACAGATGGAAGCGTAAGCAGATATCCGCAAAGCCCAATGCTGAGCAGAACCAT
>JAFAZU010000225.1 GCA_019239585.1 Acidobacteriaceae bacterium | reverse complement strand
ATTACTCCGCCTCCTATTTAGGAAACGGAACTAACCAGAACCTGAGTTTGACCTTCAATCGGAGACTGGCGCGGAGGTGGAGTTTGGGTACAGGAGTTTATGCGGGCACAGTGATGTATGGAACCGGCTACTTCGGGGCGCAAGCTGTCACAAACGGCAATGTGCAGTTAAACCCATTCAGCGTGAACAACCGATACGCTTCCGGCTCGGTCAGTGTTTCCTACCAGCAGAGCCGCCGCCTAAGTTATACATTCTCAGGCAGCATCTTTCTACAACGATTCAGCTACTCCAGCGCGATTGGGACCACGGGAGGCAGTGGAGCTGTATCCGCCCTCTATCGCGTGACGTCACGGACGTCGGTTTCCGGCGATTATTACCACAGCTACTATGCTTACCAGTTAGGCGCCGGTAATGCCAGTATGGACGGCGCGAATTTCACTTTGTACCATCATTTCGGAAATCTCTGGTCCGTATGGGCGAGCGGAGGTATTACTCACACCAATGTGGCGGGTTTCTTTTTTGTTCCTGTCGGCATCATCACCGGCACAGGAACGGTGACCGGCGTTATTCGTGTGCCTTACAATGTATCTGCTGTTTCCCCTGCTTTTCAAGGCACCGTCGCGCGTGCTCTGCGCCGATCACAAATTTCGGTTAGCGGAGGCCAGAATGTCGTCTCGGGAAACGGGTACTATCTGGCTTCCCGGAATCAGTTTATCAATGGATTTTACTCGCGCAGTTACCGGCGCTCGAACGCGGGTTTCGGGGGCTATTGGAGTCGGCTCCATACTTTAGTTCAATCAACCGGCTATGACTACAACACAAGCGGGTTCAGCGCCAACTACGGCTACGTTGTGATGCGGCACGTTTCCGCCAATGCCCGTTACGACTTCATACGGTATGGGACAATCGGCAGCAACTCCTCGGTATCCGATAACCGCTTCGCCTTCGGCATCTCGCTCAGCTCGCAAAGTATTCCGCTCACGCTGTACTAAGCGAAGCACCGGTACTTATTCGCGTTGAGCCGAGGCGGTTAGCACCTGTTGTAACCGGTTCGCAAAATTTTCGCCGGACTCCGTTTCGAGCCTCCGCTGCTCCACAGGCAGGGCCGAGTCCAGTTCGTGTACCAGTCGCAAAAGACTTTTGATATTAGATTCCACCATCCGGGCGCCCCCCGGAGCGCTGCTTGGAAGATAGTTGCTGTCGACGCCAAAGTCGATCCGCAAATCCTCTTGCGCACCGGTCTCCCGCTCCGTTCCATTGTCGAAAGCCGGACCAAAGCAAGACAGCGTGACCCGCGCTGGTTTAAGATGCCAATCCTCCTCAAACTGCCATAGATCCCACCAGCTTTCTACTTGGTAAGCGATATCGTCGCCCTTGTAGTCGCCGAGGGTCGCTTCAATATCGGCAAGATCGACCGGGCCATTCACCGCTTTTTCAAGCAGCGGCGGTTCGGTGACGTCAATGGCGAGAACCGAAACGGTTGATTGCGGCTGCTCCCGCTGCGAAAAAGGGAAGAGCCGCAGCAGCTTTTGAAAGTGACGCAAGCGGTTGGGTTGTGAGTGACGATGGAACCAGATGGACAGAAAAAGTTGATCGGTCACGCTTCTATTATCGGACGTTGGATCTGCCGCTTGTCTTTTCATGACTATAATTCACTGCGATACTGAAAACGTGGTAACAGATCTTGTGCAGATCAAGCGCTATGGGGAGAAAGGGCGCGAGGAGAACGGACGATTTCGCGCCTGGTTGAAGCGGCACAATTTCGTGGAGCGACGTTTAAAGGCTATCGCGCAGGAAGTAGAAGATGAAATCGATTGTACGCAATGCGCGAATTGTTGCCGCGTTGCCACGACGCAGATCAACCATCGCGATGTGGAGCATCTGGCCCGTTTTCTCGGCATGAAGGTTCCTGATTTCTTGCGGGATTATACGCAGGAAACAGCGGATGAGGGTCGCATTTTAAAACGGGATGAGAACGGCTGTGTGTTTCTCGCCAATAATCTTTGCTCTGTGTATGAGGCGCGGCCGCACACGTGCCAGTTCTTTCCGCATCTGGTGAAGGGCAACGGTTCGTTTGTCAGCCGGATGTGGCAGATGCCGGATCGTGCGGTTTATTGCCCAATTGTGTATAACTCGCTTGAGCTATTTAAGCAGGAAACGGGCTTTACGAAATCATGAGCGCTAATTCTCCTCTGGTTGACCGCCGTTGATTTCGGGGCTTATCCGTTTTCAACGGCGACGCGCAATGCCAGTTGTTCCCTCGGCACATGCGAAGATATTGGCGAGAAATACTACGTCCATAGGTCGGCTACTGTTTGTCCTCCCATCTCTCTTCTCCTAACATTTCCTCCCCCGATGCGTCTGCTGGAAAGCCTGCGGACTTGAACGAACGGCATGCCCGCCAGTGGGGGAGACGCACCTACTATCTCTGGCTGGTTGCGCTCATTACTGCGGCGATCTACTTAGGGTGTATCATCTCGCCTCCGTCTCTGATGGATGATGTCGATGCGGTGCAAGCGCAGATTGCGAGGAACATGCTCGCCTCCGGGGACTGGGTCACGGCGAGATTGGATGGCGTTCCTTATTTAGAAAAAGCGCCTCTGATTTATTGGGCTATGGCGTCGTTTTTCAAGGTTTTCGGCGTGTCGGACTTCATCGCGCGTGTTCCGGTGGCGCTGGCGGCGATCGCTCTGGCGTTGCTTACTGCGGCGTTTGGCGCCTGGGCATTTGGAAAACGGGAAGGATTCTATGCCGGAGTTTGCGTTTCGACCTGTATCGGACTTTTTCTGTTTACGCGCATTCTGATTCCGGACGTGATGCTGACCTTCACGACTGCTCTGGCGATGTGGTCCTTTCTGCGCGCGCTGGATGAGAACGAAACCCGGCCCGGTTTATGGGCCTTTCTAATGGCGGCTGCAATCGGGGTCGGACTGCTGTTGAAAAGCCTGATTGGAGTCGTGTTTCCCGTGGGGGCCGGACTGGTTTATCTGTTCCTCACGCGCCAGCTTTTTACCGCGCGCACTCCGAAGCGGCTACATCCGTTCCTTGGAATTGCTGTCATTCTGGCGATTGCCGCGCCTTGGCATATCCTGGCTACGCTGCGGAATCCGCCCTATTTTGTGTTCACGATGCGGAGCGCGCCGGGTGAGTATCACGGCTTTTTCTGGTTTTACTTCATGAACGAGCAGTTGCTGCGCTTTCTGAATATGCGCTACCCGCGCGATTACGACACCGTGCCGCGTTTGTACTTCTGGCTCTTTCACCTGCTCTGGCTGTTTCCCTGGAGCGTGTACTTCCCAGCCCTTGCAAAGCTGTCTTTCAAGCCGGTAGACCGGGCGGGGAAGGCTCGCTTACTGGCGTTGTGCTGGGTCGGCTTCGTGA
>JAFAZU010000115.1 GCA_019239585.1 Acidobacteriaceae bacterium | reverse complement strand
TTCTGAACCGTTAGGAGAGTGAGGACCGCTTCGCCGTAAACACCGAATTGGTGAAACGTCTTAAGATCAGCCTGAATACCAGCTCCGCCGCTTGGGTCAGACCCAGCAATTGTCAACGCTACCGGGACCACTCTCCAACAGTAGCGCAAGATCCGCTGCTTACATCGCTGCCAGTGTTTGCCGGATCCCTTCAGGGTACGGCGTTTTCCGCAAGTCTCCGAGCAGGGTGCGTAAGCGACTGTCATCCAGAATGACCGGATCGGTTTGTAAGTAGTGCATCTCGACCAGCTCACGCATAAAAGGCTGAAACAGGCCGATCAGCCGCAGAGTTGTTTTTCCTGCTATGAAGTATCGCGCCTTGCGACCCGCCTGCTTAAAAATTTCATCAACCATGGCGCGAGTGGAAGTAAGCCCTGCGCCGCCGAAATTCCAGGTAGTACCCCAAGTGCGCGGCTCTTCAAGGAGTCGTTGCACGACAGGGCCGACATCCGGCACATAAACAAACTCATGCAGCGTATCAATAGGTCCCACCAGTTGCGCCCGACCGCCGTTCTTGGCTGCCTGGAAAGCACTCCATAAAAAACTCTTGTCTACTTGAGGCCCATAGAAATCCGGCAGGCGCAGAACAGATGCCGCTATTTTGCCCGAAGTATGCGCTTCTAAGACAAGATCTTCCTGCTGTTTACGCATTTGACCCTTAAAGGTGTGCGGCTCACGCGGATGGTCCTCTCCAATGCGCTCGCTGCGAGGTTTGCCAAACGGATACACCGTGCCAATGAGCAGGAGCTGGCGCACACCCGCGCTTATTGCGCCATCGAGCGTTTTTCGCATGAGCTGCGGATGCAACTCGAATTGCCAGTAAGGAACGCCTACCATGTAGATCAGCGTGTCTACATCCTTTGCCGCTTGACGCACGGATGCCGGATCGTCGGGATTCCAGGTGGCTATCTCCGCAAGCGGGTCAGAGCCAAAGGCATTACGCAAGGGTCCCTCCGATCGGCCGACGACATGATACGATTTGCCAGCCGCGCTCAGGGCATGAACAATGCTCCTGCCCAGACTTCCGGAAGCTCCAAAAAGCGCAATTTTACCCATCTCTGTTCTCCCCCCACATTACACAATATGGGCCTTGACAGGCGTGCAAATATGGCTTAATATGTCGTTATGCGACAGGTCGTGCAGCAACAAGACGTAGGCGAAAATAAGCCGCTCAGTGAGCCGGTTTTGTTGATTCTCCTGAGCTTAGTGGATGAACCTCGCCACGGTTATGCCCTGATGAAAGACATTGAGGCGATCAGTAAAGGCCGGGTCCGTCTAAGCACCGGAACACTTTATGGAGCATTGCGCAGGTTGTTAAACGACGGTTGGATTGCGCGCTTTGAGGGCGAGGACACGGCCAGGGACAAGCAGGCATACAAGCTGACTTCGGCCGGTTACAGGCAACTGCGGCTTGAATGGGACCGGATGAGGCAACTGACGCGAACCATGGCTGCGCGCATAGCAAAAAGTGAGGTGTAAAGAACGGCTTATGCAAATCTTTCATGCATTGTTACGACTTTATCCGCCGGAATACAGGAGCACATTCGCGCCTGAAATGCTAACTGTTCTACAGCAGGCATCTCAAGGCCGCAAACCGGCTGCTCGTGCTCGCTTCGTTTTGAAGGAGAGCTTCGGTTTAATGAGAGGAGCGGTGTCTGAATGGGCCGTAAAGCTCGTCACCCATGACCGGTATCTTCAAGACAATGCTAATGACGACATGGCTCTTCCAGGCAACGTGAGAGAAGCGGAAAAACAGGTCAAACTTATACTCAGCCGCATGGAAAATGCGATTGCCACACATCAGTTTGAAAAAGCACGTTTCTATTCCAACGCGGAGCGCAAGGCACGCGAGAATCTACGTTTCCTACAAGGAAGACACTAGCTCATAGTGTGCAATTAACTAAAAATAAATATATTTTCCAGTAATCTTTATTCCGACAATCGCGTTATTCACTAATAACGCTTGTCACTGATTGTTTGGTTTACAGGTCTTAGCGGAGCGGGTAAGTCGACCCTTTGCTGTGCAGTTTATAGCAAACTGAAGCAGCGACAAATTCCCGTTTCCGTACTGGATGCGGATGTAGTCAGACAGCATCTCTCGCGAGATCTTGGCTACTCGCCTGGTGATCGCGCCGAGAATATGCGGCGTATCAGTCATGCTGCTAAAGAGTTGAGCCGGGATGGAACAATCGTCCTAGTAGCCGCCATTTCGCCGTACCAGGCCATACGTTCAGAAATCCGCAGACACCATGCCTTCTTTATTGAAGTGTTTGTTAATGCACCTCTGGAGGTGTGCGAGCGTCGTGATCCTAAGGGACTTTACCGAAAGGCGCGCGCCGGTTTGATTAAGGACTTTACAGGTATTTCCGCGCCTTATGAAAATCCCACTAATCCGGACGTTGAGTGCAAAACCGACAAGGAGAGCATCGAAACCAGCTCTGCAAAGATCATCGCAGTAATTGAACAGGTCATGAATACACGGAGGGCTGATTGACTTCAGCCGAATGCTCCACGTCTCTGCTTCTTAGTCTTTGCAATCGAACGTTACACCGGCATTGTCCTTCGTTGGATGTTTTTCTGCTTGAAGTTCAGGTTCCCTCCGGTCACATCCGTCCTATTGAACTTTCTGTTGAGACCCGAGACGGCTGTGACGGAATCGTGGGATTAACGAGCTTTCCTGGCGGATACATCGGACTGCTACACCCTAATAAGCTGTTCTATTTATCAGGAGATTTGGAGGTCCAGCAGGTAAGAAGATTAGAGATGCTCAGTGATGCTCATTCTGTGAGCTATCACGAAGGTTATGTATACGTAGTTTCAACCGGAACAGACCAGATCATCAGGGTCGCTCGCGGTGGAGCGACGGAAGTGTTCTGGCAGGCTTCGGATGCCGGCACTGACACCGTACACTTGAATAGCTTGCTTTGGCACAACGATCAATGCCTCGTTTCTGCTTTCGGGCCAAAAAAGGAAAATCTTTGGCGATCTGCGGATGAGGGATACGTTTTCAACATAAGCACGGGCGAGTATCTGATGAAGAATATTTACCATCCTCACTCCCTGGCGGTGATTAACGGTGAGCTTTGGGTTTGTGAATCCTCTCGCCTTGCTGTTGTGAACTACTGCGGCACACGTATCGAGACTCCTTGGGGTTATCTGCGAGGCCTTTGCGAAAAGGACGGCTTTCTCTATGTGGGGAGTACTTTCGGCCGCAACAAATCCAAATCGACAGGACAGATTATTGATAATCAAGCAGATGCAGGGATACGTTCAGGAGTCTGCGGGATTGGCGTTATTGACCTGCGCGGGAGCTTTCCGCAAATCGTGAACTTCATCGATCTCAGCGCATACGCTGAGGAGATTTACGATATCATAACCTTGCAGAACTGTCTACAATGGGGTACGTGCGGGAAGCATCGTACGTTGCGAACTGCCTTTAAGGAGGTCGTATGGGCAAACGGGGCTTGACGGACCTCGCCAGAACGATTCGCCGCTGGCTGAATCGCAACCCTGATGAGCGAGATCCTTACGCGCGCGTCCGGGTGCCGGTCCGCAAAGGGCCAAGCGGCCGCAGCGCCGCCGTCGCTTTAAAAGAACCGAACAAATAGGCAGTTTTATATAATAAAGCCGATAATGGGTTTCGCCCTTCAGCTTGCCTCACGGAATTCCATTTGGTCATGTCGGAGCAAAAGGGCTGCTTAAGAAAGGGGCGAAATAAGTGGACCGCGAAACGCAGCAGCGCTTCGAACGAATTGAAGCCAACTTGGAGTCGGTGGGTCGGAG
>JAFAZU010000689.1 GCA_019239585.1 Acidobacteriaceae bacterium | reverse complement strand
CGGAGCTTTTACTGTGCAAACCGCCGTTGTGGTCATTGCCGTTTCTGCTCACACTGCCCCTCTCCTGGGGACAACGCTGGCGAGCTTTGCCTTTGTACTTTCCTGCGGAGCCGCCAGCTTTGCCTGTCTCGCATTCTTTGCCCGCTTCGGTGCCCGGCGCTTCTGTATGTTCGACAGCCTGCGCGATAACGCCTACGGCATTTACTTGTTCCACTATGTTTTTGTGAGCTGGCTGCAATATACTCTATTGAGGGCCGCGCTACCCGGCGCAACGAAAGGTCTGCTGGTCTTTTTGGGCGCTCTAGCTCTCAGTTGGGCCACGGCTGCTGCTCTCCGCCGCATTCCCGCTATTGTCCGCCTCATCTGAGCTTGTCGAACGTTTAAGATGAGGCATGAAATTAGCCAATCGCATGAACCGGATCGAGGTCGAGTCCGCGTTCGATGTTCTCGTACGCGCCAAAGCTTTGGAAGGGGCGGGCCGTGATGTGATCCATCTCGAAATAGGAGAACCTGATTTCCCCACTCCGCGCCATATTGTCGAAGCGGCCAAAACCGCTCTGGATGAGGGGTGGACGCACTACGGGCCTACGCAAGGCTTGCCTGAGTTGCGCGAAGCTATCGCCGCCTATATTGGGCGTACTCGCAATATAAAGGTCGGCCCCGAGCACGTGTGCGTCGTTCCGGGCGGCAAGCCCATCATCTTTTTCCCCATCCTGGCGCTGCTCGAACCCGGCGATGAGGCCATTTACCCTGATCCCGGCTTTCCCATTTACCGGTCCATGATTAACTTTATTGGAGCCAAGCCGGTTCCGATTCCGCTGCTCGAAGAGCGCGGTTTCTCGTTCGACCTTAACGTCCTGCGCGACCGCCTCACCGACCGCACGCGCCTTCTGATTCTGAACTCGCCGCAAAATCCGACGGGAGGACTAATCCCCGAAGAGGATATCCGTGAAATTGCCGGACTGGTAGCCCATCGTGACCTGATGGTTCTCTCGGATGAAATCTACTCCCGCCTTTACTATACGAACACTCCGTCATTCTCCATCGCCACCCTGCCCGGCATGCAGGAGAAAACAATCATTCTCGACGGTTTCTCCAAAACTTATGCCATGACGGGCTGGCGCATCGGCTATGGCGTCATGCCAACTTGGCTAGCGGAGGCTGTGAATCAATTGATGGTGAACTCCAACTCCTGCACCGCCACTTTTACGCAGCGTGCCGCGCTTGCCGCGCTCAACGGCCCTCAAACGGAAGTTGAGCAAATGGTGAGCGAGTTCCGTCGCCGTCGTGATGCCTTTTGTTCTGCGCTGAACCGCATACCGGGCTTTCGCTGCCCGATGCCCGAAGGCGCTTTTTACGCCTTCCCCAGTGTTCGAAATACAGGCGTACCGTCGAAAGATTTAGCCGATCTCTTATTAAACGAAGCGGGAGTAGCCTGTTTAGGCGGTGAGTCCTTTGGTGATTACGGAGAAGGCTATCTTCGTTTTAGTTATGCCAACTCTCTTGAAAACTTGCTGGAAGCAGCGCGGCGCATAGAAGCCATCTCTCCACGCTGGACTTAACGCGCCGGAGGAAAGAAGTATGCTGATACAGATATGAATAAAAGCCTAATCTGTTTACTGCTATTACCGCTTTCTCTGGCGTTCGGAGCGGATCAAAAACCACAGACGCTGAAAGGCGTTCTGCTGGAACAATTGCGAACCACGCACAACCAGAAAGACTGGTTCGTGCCCGTTAATGTTGCTCTGGAAGGACTCACGCCGGAACAGGCCAGTTGGAAGGACAAGAGCGGGAATCATTCGGTCGGACAGATCGCGAATCACTTGCTCTTTTGGAACTTACAGGAATTAGCGAGATTTAAAGGAGAGAAACCGGCGGCGTACAACGGCAATAACGACGAAACGTTCAATAGCTTTGATAGTAAATCCTGGAAGACCACAGTAGAAAGACTCGATAGTGTGCTGACGGCTTGGGAGAAAGCAGTCGAAGCGGCAGACGAAGAGAAGATCAAATCGTCAGCTTCTCTCATCGCGCATGTTGGCACACATAATGCTTATCACACGGGGCAAATCATTTATATCCGCAGATTGCAAGGCTCCTGGAATGCGGAAAAGGGAGTTAAGTAACATCTAGGTAATGCGAAATCACCACGCGCGTGCCTTTCTGCTTTGGGCGATTACTGTCTGTTCAGGACTTTCGCAGACGCTTCCTCCCTTGCGGCCTCCGGCGGTCCCTCTGGTCGCTCATGATCCATACTTCAGTATTTGGTCGATGGCTGACCGCCTGAATGAGAAGGAGACAGATCATTGGACAGGCAAGCCCAACCGCTTATCAGCTTATATTCGCATTGACGGCAAGACCTACCGTTTGATGGGTCGGGACCGCCGTGGTGAGCAGCCTCCCGCGCTGGAGCAGACGAGCCTCCAAGTGACGCCGACCCGCACGATTTACCAGTTTTCCGGCTCTGGCGTCAATGTCGGCCTGACGTTTTTGACTCCGGCGCTACCCGATGATCTGGATGTGCTGTCACGACCCCTGACTTACATTGACTGGAACGTTTCCTCAAGCGACGGAGGATCTCATGCCGTTGCTGTTTATCTTGACGCTGCTTCCGATCTTGTGGTCAATACACCCGACCAAACAGTCTGGTCCGCCCGCTATCTTCTGGATGGACAGCCGGTTCTTCGAATGGGCTCGCGTGCGCAGCCTGTTTTGGCGAAACGCGGCGATGATCTGCGGATCGACTGGGGCTATTTATATTTAGCTGCTGACAAGGTGGACGGCGTTTCCCAAGGGGTAATGTCACATGGACAGGCGCGTGGGGAGTTTGAAAAAACCGGACGATTGCCGCAATCAGATGATTTCTCCGAGGATTCCGGTGCGGGGCGCTTCGGGTATGATGCTCTTGCCTTCAGCATTGACCTCGGAACCGTGGGCGCGCAACCGGCTTCGCGATACCTGATGATTGCTTATGACGATCTTTACTCTATTGAGTACTTTCATCGTGAAGAAAGACCCTGGTGGAGGCGAAACGGCGCTGATGCGGCATCTTTGTTGCGTGATGGCCGCCGCGACCATGACACCCTACTCCGCCGCAGCGAGAGTTTTGATAAGGAACTGATAAGCGATCTGCAGAAGGCAGGAGGCGAGGAGTATGCGCGCATTGCTACGCTGGCTTACCGGCAAACGCTGGCGGCTTACAAGTTAGTCGCTGACATAGATGGCACTCCGATGTTCTTTCCCAAGGAGAATTTCAGCAACGGCTGTATCGCTACGGTTGACGTGATCTATCCAGCCGCGCCCTTTGCCCTTCTTTTTAATCCGACGCTGCTGAAAGCGCAGTTGCAACCGGTACTCGATTACGCCCGCATGGGCCGTTGGAAGTGGCCGTTTGCTCCGCACGATCTTGGCACATACCCGCAGGCGAACGGGCAGGTGTATGGCGGCGGCGAGCGGACAGAGGAAAACCAGATGCCGGTAGAAGAAAGCGGCAATATGCTGATTTTGCTGGCTGCCTTGGCGCGTATCGAGGGGAACGCCGCGTTTGCTCAGCAGTATTGGCCGGAATTGACCAAGTGGGCTGATTACTTGAAAGAAAAGGGATTGGACCCGGAAAACCAGCTTTCCACCGACGACTTCGCGGGCCATCTGGCCCACAATGCAAACTTATCGATTAAAGCAATTTTGGCATTGGCCTGTTACGGGCAACTAGCTGAGATGACCGGCCATAAGAATGAAGCGAAGCAGTATCGGGATACTGCCAACCAGTTTGCGAAAAAATGGCAGCAGTTAGGTATTGACGGCGATCATTATAAGCTGGCCTTCGATAAGCCCGGCACGTGGAGCCAGAAATATAACCTTGTCTGGGACAAAATTCTGGACCTGCACGTATTTCCCCCTCAGATCGCCCAGGAAGAAGTGAAGTTTTAT
>JAFAZU010000684.1 GCA_019239585.1 Acidobacteriaceae bacterium | reverse complement strand
AGTTGCCGCAATTTCAGACCAATCTGATCTTTACCGAGCCTTGCGATTTCATCAGCCAAAGGGGACTGCCGCCCTGCTCGGTCAATCGGCCTTCCTCCACGCGGTTTGCCGGTGCGGTGGCGACATTCAATCGTTTACAGCGGACCGGCTGTTTGCCAGCCAGACGCCGGAGTTCTTTCAAGTTGTCATGGATCTGGCGCAACAAGCGGATGCAGCGCAGCGGGAACTATAAGAATTTTAGCTGTCTTGATTCTTCCGGCTTTGTGGAAAGCTGGAGCGATGCCGGGGTTAGTTGCTCTGCCTTTTCCACAGGGGCGCAGACCTCCGACTGCGCCCTTTCTTTAAACTGTTCCGTAATCCTTCCCTATTTACTCTTAATAACCGACCGAAAACCGTTGGCAAAGGTGTTCCGGTTTTTCCAGTTCGTCCACTAGCGCGATTGCATAATCTTCCATAGAGATGCGGCTGTTGCCGTTTTCATCCGCGATTAGGTTATCTTTGCCCAGACGAAATTTTCCTGTATGTTCACCGGGTTCAAAGAATGCGCCAGGGCTTAGATAGGTCCAATTGATATCAGATGACTTTAAGACCTGCAAAGCCCCGCGATGCGCAAACGCAATCGGCTTCCAGGCTTCCGGGAAAGAAGGCGTGTCCACCAACTCCATATTGGGCGATACCTCAAGGCTGCCAGCGCCGCCTACCACCAGCAAACGAGGCACTGTAGCGTTTTTCACAGCGTCAGCTAAACGTTTGGTAACAGCCACCAGTTCCTCGACGGCATCCATCGGCGGGGCATAGGCGCTGATGACAGCATCGGTGCCCCTTATCGCCCGTGTGATTGCATCAACATCGCTCAGATCACCTGGCTCGGTTGTTAGCCCTCCTCTTTGCGGCAGCTTTGCCGCGTCGCGAACAACGGCCTTCACTTGGTATCCGCGTGATAACAATTCGTTTAGGATGCGAGATCCTGCTTTGCCCGTTCCACCGTAAAGAACAACGTTCATCTGCCCTCCCTTTTGTGACGAAAATTTCCGCTATCTTTTCGGAGATGCAGATGGTCTTCTCTTCGCGGCAACAATTATTGCGGCACACGATGAGAAAATTGAATTTGTTGCAATCAGAAGATAAAAATGGGCTGGCGGACACAAATGGAGACCAGTTCCACCGCCCTCTTGCGTATCGAGAAGAAGCCTTTCTGCAAAGCCCGGATTCGCGCCCGCTCCGGATTCTTTCCGAGTATCTTTGGCCGCTTTCTCATTTTCAGAGCGAGAAAATTCAGGATACGGTTGTATTCTTCGGCTCGGCTCGCTTGACCGAGGATGGGCCGCTAGGCCGCTACTACCGCGATGCCCGCGAGTTAGCGCGGCTGGTGACACTCTGGGCGGAGTCGGTCTCCGTCGAGGACTGCAAAGGTGACCGCCATCACCGCTTTGTGATCTGCTCCGGCGGCGGCCCCGGCATTATGGAAGCGGCGAATCGTGGGGCAAGCGACGCGGGCGGCAAAAATATTGGGCTGAACATTGGCCTTCCCTTCGAACAGCGGCCCAACCCCTATATCACGCCCGAACTCAATTTCGAGTTTCATTACTTTTTCATGCGGAAGTTCTGGTTCGCTTATCTGGCGAAGGCCATTGTCGTTTTTCCGGGCGGATTCGGCACACTGGACGAGTTAACGGAAATCCTCACCCTGGCGCAGACCAAGAAACTCGAAAGCAAAATTCTTATCGTGCTCTACGGCTCTGAGTTCTGGCACGAAATCCTCAACTTCGACGCTCTCGTTAAGCATGGCGTTATTTCCGAATCCGACTTGAATTTATTCCGGTTTGCGGACTCACCCCAATCCGCTCTTGACACTCTGAAGGAAGGTCTAACCCGCTATTATCTAGAGCCGGAGCGTGCCCTGCAGCACCCCATTGAAGAGGCTCCTGAAATTGCACATTCACGGACATCCTAGCTCCACTGAAACACCTAGGAAGGTATGCAAGTCCTACGGTTGGAGGTTTCATTTGGCTGGAGATACCCATACCGAGGAAATTAAGAAATTAGCGGAGATCATGAAAGGCATCCGGTTCGCCATGCTGACCACGGTGGAGCCGGACGGATCACTGCACAGCCGCCCGATGGCAACGCAGGAAGTCGAGTTTGATGGTGATCTCTGGTTCTTCACCGCCGCTCACTCTCCCAAAGTTTGGGAAACGGATCAGCATCGTCAGGTGAATGTTGCTTTTTCTGATCCCAGCAAGAACTCTTATCTTTCCGCTTCGGGAACGGCTGTACTCGTCCGAGACCGCAAAAAGATGGAAGAGCTTTGGAAACCGGTGCTGAAGACTTTCTTCCCCAAAGGTTTGGACGACCCCGAATTATCGCTGCTGAAGGTGACAGTGGAAAAAGCCGAGTACTGGGACGCCGCTAGCTCTCTCATCGGCCGTGCCATCAATTTTGCCCGCGCCTACGTGTCAAAGGACCCTTCAAAGTTAGGGGACCATGCGAAAGTGGATCTGACTTAAAGTTTGGGTCAACTCTTCAGTAAGATGGCAAGCATGCGCCTTCTTACTTTTGAAGCTGACGGAAAGGTCCGGCCCGGAGCCCTTCTCGAAACGAATGGAATTTTTGATCTTTCAACAGCAGGCTTCTCCTCCATGCTCGATGTCATTGAGGCGAACTCCGGCAATCCTCAAAAATTGCAGGAACTGCTTACGAAAGCCTCCGCCGATACTGCTTATAGCCTGGGCACGGTGAAACTGCTGGCGCCGATTCCGAAGCCGCGCAAGCTGATTTGCGTGGGCTTAAACTATCGCGATCACGCGACCGAAACGGGATCGGAGATTCCTTCTGTACCCACCATTTTCAACAAGTTTGCCACCTCTGTCATTGCACCTGGGGAGAATATCATCCTGCCGAAAGTGTCCAAGTCTCCTGACTATGAGGCGGAGTTCGCCTTTATCATCGGGCGCGGCGGCCGTCATATCGCCGCTGAATCCTGGAAGGAGCATGTGTTCGGCTATACGATTGTCAATGACGTGAGCGCAAGGGACTATCAGAGGGCAACTACTCAGTGGCTGATGGGCAAGACGTTTGACACATTCGCGCCAATGGGTCCTTGGATTGTCACGGCTGATTCGATTCCTGATCCACATAATCTTGATATTCGGCTGGAGATTAATGGTGAAACTTTGCAGGATTCCAATACCCGTGAACTGATTTTTAAAATTCCCGACCTGATTGCCTTCCTTTCCAGCGTCTTCACGCTGGAGCCCGGCGATATCGTATCAACGGGCACTCCGGCGGGCGTCGGCGTGGCACGCAAACCGCCACGGTTCCTACAGCCCGGTGATGATGTGGTGGTCAAAATTCCGGCAATCGGCGAACTACGAAACCCGGTTATTTCGGAAACGTAGTTTGAAGTATGGCTTCGTTTTTGCTTCAGGAGCTTGCCCGTCGGCTGGAATGCCGGTTGGTAGGCGGCAATCCCCAAACGGTTATTACGGGTGTGTCTACCGTTGAAAGGGCAGACGAGGGTGAGATCACGTTCCTCGCGAACTTAAAGTACGCGCCCAAGATGAGGACGACCCGCGCTGCGGCCGTGATTGCCGCAGAACCCCTGACTGGAGTTGAGGCCGCAACCCTGGTTTCCCCTAATCCGTACCATGATTTCGCCCGCGCCTTGGCTCTATTTCACCCGCCTGTAAAACCAGCGCTTGGTATTCACCGTTTGGCGTGCATCGCGGACTCTGCTGTAGTGGGTCCGGGAGCTTCGATTGGCGCTTATGCGGTTGTGGGCCCAAACACAAGCATTGGCGCGAATGCGGTACTCCATCCCCACTCTGTGATTTATGAAGGATGTACGATCGGCGATGATTTCACGGCGCATTCTCACGTTTCGGTTCGCGAGTTCTGCCGTATTGGAAATCGCGTGACGTTGCACAATGGCGTGGTGATTGGCGGCGATGGTTTTGGGTTTGCCAAGGCGGACGACGGAACGCAGTACAAAATTGTTCAATCGGGAATCACCGTCCTTGAGGATGACGTAGAGATTCAGACACTCACTTCCGTGGACCGCGCTACCATGGGTGAAACTCGCGTGAGGCGAGGAGCAAAGATCGACAGTCTGTGCCAGATTGGCCACGCATGCGTTGTGGGCGAAAACAATATTATTTGTGCGCAGACCGGCTTGGCTGGAAGCACGGTGCTGGAAGAGAACGTGATTATGGCGGGGCAGACCGGTTCCTCAGGGCACTTGACCATTCACAAGAATGCAACTGTTTGGGCGCAGTCCGGCGTAGGCCATGATGTGCCGGAAGGCGCCATCGTTAGCGGTTCCCCTGCTTTTGACTCCCGCGAGTGGCTGCGGGCATCGGCTGCTTATTCGCGTCTGCCCGAAATTTTGCGTACCGTCCGAGCTTTAGAGCGTCGGGTGGCGGAGTTGGAAGCGGAACGCAAGCAGTAGAAGCGTACACGGCTTGCTACGATGGCTTAAAAGACAACTAGGAACCGTAGGCTCCTAACTCCTTTATTTTCATGATTCGACCTTATCGCGGGGTGATGCCTCGCATAGCCGCTTCCGCTTACATTGATCCAAGCGCGCAGATTACCGGAGACGTTGAAATCGGCGAGCGGTCCAGCATCTGGCTGAACGTCTCAATTCGCGGCGATGTCAACTATGTCCGCATTGGTAATGAGACCAGCATTCAGGACAACACGGTATTGCACGTGGAGCGCGACATCTATCCCTGCATTATTGGCAATCGGGTGACGGTAGGGCATCGGGCGGTTTTACATGGGTGTGTGGTGGAGGATGAGGTGCTGATCGGGATCGGAGCCATTGTTCTGAACGGAGCGAAAATCGGCGCGGGCGCCGTGGTCGCGGCAGGCGCTCTGGTTCCGGAACGTATGGAAGTACCTGCGAATTCCCTAGTAATGGGAGCACCGGCCAAAGTACGCCGCGAGGTCACGGCAGAGGAACGGAAGCGTTTTTCTAAGAACTGCGACAACTACATTGAAATAACGGCCATTTATAAGAAAGAGCAGCTTTGATTCATAGCGTCAAGGGAATGCGCGACATTCTGCCGCCTTCCAGCTTTGCATGGAACCACGTAGAAGCGACGGCACGGCGAATTTTCGCGCGCTTCAATTACCAGGAGATCCGAACGCCGATTTTGGAAGAAACCGCACTGTTCGCGCGCAGTGTCGGCGAAGAGACCGACATTGTCAGCAAGGAAATGTACACGTTCGAGGATCGGGATGGCAGTTCGTTGACCTTGCGCCCGGAAAATACGGCCTCCGTCATTCGGTCCTACATCGAACACCGGCTGGACCAGCAGCCGGGATTGCAGAAGCTTTATTACATCGGCCCGATGTTCCGGCGCGAACGCCCCCAAAAAGGCAGGTACCGGCAGTTTTATCAGATTGGCGCGGAAGCAATTGGATCTGATTCGCCGGCGATTGATGCGGAAGTGATCGAGATGGTCGCGACCATCTTGCAGGAGCTGGCAATTACCGGTTTTGAACTGCTGATTAATTCCGTCGGCACGAAAGAGTCGCGCCAGCGATACAACGAAGCGTTAAGGATTGAACTGGAATCCGTTGCTCCCAAACTGTGCAGCGATTGCCAGCGGCGGGCCGTGACGAACCCGCTTCGCGTGCTGGATTGCAAGGTGCCGGAGGACCAGCCGATTATTGACTCATTGCCTTCAATATTGGATTACCTGAGCGATGAGGATCGCGAGCATTTTCGCCGCGTGCGCGAGTTTTTGGATGATCGTCACATTGCTTATACAGTGAGGCCACGGTTAGTGCGCGGGCTGGATTATTATGCGCGCACGACGTTCGAAATTACGCATGGTGCCCTAGGAGCGCAGAATGCCATCCTGGGCGGCGGGCGATATGACGGGTTAGCAGAAAGTTTAGGGTCGAAAGTTCCGGCGCCGGGTATCGGGTTTTCTATCGGGGAGGATCGGCTGGTGATGACGGTAGAAGAGGGAAAAGCCATTCAAAGCCCGAAACTGGATTTGTATATCGCGCCGATGGGTGATCCAGCGCTGCGTCATTGCGCGGTGCTGGCAGGTGACATCAGACAATTGGGAGTTTCAGTGGAGGTAGGGACGGATCGGAAACTGAAGCGCATGCTGGAGCTGGCAAATAAGCTTTCGGCTCGCTTTACGCTGATTGTGGGCGAGGACGAAATTGCGGCACAATCGTATGCCTTGAAGGACATGGTTTCCGGCGAACAGACGACAATGACTCGACAGAAATTATTGGAGCACTTTCAACATGGCTGAAGTGACGTTGGATTTTTTAGGCGATCTGCACCGAACGAATGGCTGTGGAGAGTTGCGGGCCGATGACGTAGGAAAAACCGTTGTGCTCATGGGATGGGTGCATCGGCGGCGCGACCTGGGCGGGGTGATATTTATCCATTTGCGCGACCGGGATGGAATCACACAACTTGTCTTCGACGAAAGCAAGAATGCAGCGGCTCACCAGCGGGCGCAGGAGTTGAGTTCGGAGTTTGTGATTGCGGTCAAAGGAACTGTTTCCCAACGCAGCCCTGATACGGTCAATCCGAATATCTCGACGGGTGAAGTGGAGGTGGCCGTCGAGGAGCTTTGGATTCTGAACACATCCCGCACGCCCCCGTTTCCGCTGGAAGATGCGGTTGATGTAAAGGAAGAGACGCGGTTGAAGTACCGCTATGTT